>JAFDDL010000413.1 GCA_019310865.1 Deltaproteobacteria bacterium
AGCCTTATCAGTTTCTAATGCCCGCTGTGTGAGGGCCGATTATCCTGACCTATCCTATAGGAGAAAAGTATGCGTCGCTTACTGTTATTGTTTTTTATGCTCCCTGTTCTCATTTTATCCTGCGCTTTTCACGAGCTAGCTATCGCACCTATCGAGTTGAGCGATGCTACACCGATAACCGTTAAATCACCCGTTAAAGCCCACCTTATGGATGGCTCTACTATCGTGTTCGCCGAAGGTGTGACCGTTAAAGACGGCAGGGTTTTTGGCGCCGGCCGGAAATACGACATCTTGTTGGTTGCCAGCGTGCAGATTGCGGAAGTCGCGCTGGCGGATGTGGCGGCTATGGAAAGTTTCCAGACGCCGGTTGATGCAGTAACGACGGGTGTTGTGACTGTCGGCGTATCGGCGGGTGCTGTTGTCGGCGGTACTCTTCTTTTCAAGGCGATATTTGGCTCCTGTCCTACGACCTATTCGATTGACGCCGGTGTACCGGTGCTGGAAGCGGAATCGTTTTCTTACAGCATCGCGCCGTCATTCGAGGCAAGAGACGTCGATCGATTGGGGATTAACCCGGGTGTGGGGAATTCGATAGCACTGGAAATGCACAATGAGGCGCTGGAAACACACTACATCAATCATGTCGAGTTGCTGGAAGTAATCCATTCTCGGGAGGAATCGGTATATCTGGATCATAAAGGCCGACCGGTTGTCGTCAACGCCCTGCTGGCACCAGATGCGGTAAGGGATCGCAGCGGTCGTCGCCTGGACCGCATTGTCGGCAGTGCAGATGATGTGGCATGGCGTACCGACGGGGAATACCTGAAGGATGTGTCCGGTGATATGGAGGACTATGTCGACCTGGAATTCACGGTGCCGGCGACCACTGATGAAGTGGCGCTGTTTCTGAGGCTTCGAAACAGTCTGTTGAATACCATATTGCTCTATGAAGTGATGTTGAAAGGCCAGGGCTTTCGCGCACTCGACTGGATGGCCAATGACCTGAACCGGTTAGTTACGAAATACAGGCTGGGGTACTGGTACAACAAGCGTATGGGCATGCGAATCTTAGTCCGGGATAAGTATGGCCGGTACCGGAAAGTGGCAAGACTGCCGGATACCGGGCCGATCGCATGGAATGAACTGGTGGTTCGGCTACCGGCAGTGAAAGGAGAAAAGCTGCATGTTCGCCTCGCTTTCATTGCCGATAACTGGCGCATCGACCATCTCGCCCTGGCAACAACGGTTGGCAGGGCAAAGACCCGGCCGATCCCACTTTCCCGGGTGGCAAATTCGGAAAACGCCGAGATTTCGAAGGCACCAGGTAATTTACGTGCGGCAGACGATGCCTATGTCATCACCAAACCGGGTGACATGATGCACCTGCAGTTCGATGTCGGTTCCGTTCCCCAGGACCGGAAGCGCACTTTTTTCCTCGCCACCGAAGGGTATTACATAGAATGGATGCGCAGGGATTGGCTGGAGAAAACAAGCACTTCAGCCTTCGTACCCAATGATACAGCACTGCTGCGCGCCCTTGCGCTATGGGCACCGCGTCGCAATGCATACCGTGAACAATTTGAATTGATGAGGATTTTGATTCGATGAAAACTACACTGTTCATCTCTTTGTTGCTGTCCCTGACCATTACGGGATGTCATTTCGGGGTGCAGGTCAAAGACTTTAAACCGGCTCATAGTCCACAGGGCGTGGAGATTAAACTCAAGCTTTATCGCAATATTATCGATGGGGATATCATCACCGGTGAACTCCTCGAAGTGCGTGATGACGGTCTGCTGTTAAACGTCGTAAAGGATCGAAACAGCCTGAAAGATACCCGTCGAGTGGTATTTGTCCCCTACGCGATAATTACCTCGGACGAAGCTGTACAGATGGGAAACTCAAAGGTAGCGTCCAAGCGAATGAAAGCGATATCCGCTACATCCCGAAAAGAGTCAAAGAAAAAAACAGATGAAGACACGCGCAACATGCTGCGTTTGGTCAGCCGATTTCCTCAAGGAGTTTCACCAGAACTGATGACAACGTTACTGTCCGCTCACGGTCAGGAGGATGTCGAAGTCCTTTCTCGGGACTAGAATAACCGAGCTACCGAGTGTGACATCGTTAAGGTCGCATCAGGGGTAGCTCAGCTTTTTTATTATAGATTTTCAATCAATGGTGACCTCATGGAAATACCCCTCAAAATCTGCATGCCATGCTCCTGACAGGAGCTGGTTGTCCTGTTGGGAGCAGAATTAATTGTCCCTTTAAACCGATGTTATTCACATAAAAAGGAACGGGTGTACTAATGATGAAAGTATTTATGACGCTAATACTCGTGATTTTGATATCCTTAACAGCCGGACATGTTTCCGGTGGGGAAATGGCAAAAGAAGGCTCTGATTCAGGCACCACTTACGCAACTTCAACGGCACAGGTTTTAGCCTTGGGAGAAGAGTATGTTCAGATTAATTACGATGTCCGAGGCGTTTACGCCACTGATAATGAAGCCAGTCCCTTTTTCGAAGCAACATGTCAATGTGTAGGGGCAATGAAAGAAATGAAAGACGAGATAACGGACTCTGCTCTTTGTATATTTACCCGCCCAGATAAAGACAAAATATTTATGTCTTATGATGGGAAAGGTTGGGGTGTACCAGGGGATTTAATTCTCGTCGGTGGTACAGGAAAATGTGCAGGAATTACTGGAAATGGGAAAATTACTATAACTAAGCTACAAGGACCAGCTGAAGGAGTCGGTGCACATATTTCAAAAAGCACGGTTAATTGGAAAATGCCTTAAATTGACCTTTTATGAAGGCAAATCCCAGGGGCAGGGTCTTGTTAGGAGAACCTGTATTAACCAACTCACAAATGAAAAACAATAATTGATAAAAGGAGGCCTAAAATGCTTTTTATGGGTATCAATGAGTATGATTCCGAAAATAAAGATGCAACAATTAAAAGATTCGTTGAAAAGGGATTAATGCTCCCTGAAGGAGTCAAAGAAATCGGTTTGTGGTCTCAGATCACGGGTGGTCGTATATTTGGTATTTTTGAAACCGATGATCCCGCAGCACTGGTGAAATTTGCCCACGAATGGAATGATCTCGGTGTAATGGAGATGATTCCAATAATGGACTCACGTGAAGTAATAAAGATAGTGGCAGGCGGGTGATGACAAATCTGAGTCCACTGACGAAGGCTTCTCGGACTATTGGTGGGTCTTTTGGACCCACTTTTAGTTTATTGGATTCAGTTGAACCCACATCGTAAAGTTTGCCATTCCACACTAGCAACATTTGCTACTGGCACTATCAAAATAGTGCCAATTTGGCATAGCAAATGTTGATAGAAACCACTCGTAATTTTTACGATAGACAGGCCAGTCACAACAGGCTATATTAATATCCAAGTCCGCTGGCATCCAGGCTCGATCGAGGCCGCAATTGGAAGCTGGTGTGGTCGCCGCCTGCTCGATCCGCTTCCCTTGGCGCGGGCGGCTGTACCCTACGGGATGCCACTAGTAAGAAAATCCTTTGGATGATTCAAAAGCTTAGAAAAAATGTTTCTGATTTCCATTTATCATCTCCTGAAACGTTGCCTCAGATGGATATGGTTGTTTCATGGAACGAGGGTAAAAACGCTACTAAAAGCTCTAAATAGAGCAATTAGAAGATCATTTACAAGAGAAGAGTTGTGGGTTGATACCGGTAACAGGGAATCATTTAAAGGGAGGTTTTTCAGTAAAGACTCTATTAGACTCTGGACTATCAGAATCCACAAAAAAGTGAGATGCAAATACGAAAGACTTATGCACATAGAAACAATTTCCTCGTCCTCTGATCGTATGGAGTTGAGCTCCTCCATACCGGCACAAGCCATCCGGTATCCGATGGCAAGTCCTGGACATTCATGCCCCGTGGAATTTTACGATTTCCTGGTAGGTCATGTGAGAGTCTCCTCCAAACTATTTTGATCAATCTAATATCGGGAAGTTCAGGTCGCTGCCTGCTTTGTTAGAAATCCCCAGCTTCATCCTGTCCCTCGCAAAAAACCGCTCTTTATTGAAATCATTGACTTTTGGGTGTGCGTCCCTTTCAAATCATCCATTTATGATAAACACGACCTTTAAACTGATTCTTGCTATCCTTTTGGGATTTAAAAGGGCATCTGATCTTGCTTTTGAAAACCTTGCACTTCGACAGCAATTGGCAATCATAAAGCGTTCAGTACAGCGGCCTCGAATTCGAAGTCGGGATCGTTTCTTTTGGGTC
>JAFDDL010000414.1 GCA_019310865.1 Deltaproteobacteria bacterium
CGTCAAGGTCAAATATTAACGAATATTAACTAACGAAACCAAAAATAGAGCTTAATTACTTTTAACAATCAATATCTTGGGAATGTTACAATTTCGGATCTTCGGAATTTTGGTCTTCGAATCCGTAGGCCGGGGGTTCGAATCCCTCCGGGCGTGCCAATAAAGTCAAAGGTTTTCAGGAATTGCACCCCTGAAAACCTTTTTTTTGAGCATCCAGAGCAACAACACTTTGTACGGCACTATGTTTGCCATCGAATATCATATCCAGCCCGCATCAAAAGCGATCAGAGTCAGAGAACCGTTTTTAATGGCAATTCCGCTGGCTGAAAAAAGATGGTGATTAAATGGAACATTTCGCATATTTTCGTCATATGTTATACACAGTTTAGACAAGCTTTACGCAATTATCAGTGGCGCATATGGAATTATTCTTGCGCAAAAGACTTGATTTCCTGCGCATATTGTGCTTTTCTTGCGCATAAAATTTGGTAGAGGAATCAACAAATGGCGAGACAAATCCCGGAATCCGAACTCGTGGCGATTGAAGACGCGGTGCAACGGTACCCTGAGGGAGCCGCTTTCAGCGAAATAGTCAAAGTCATTCCCAGTCTTCCGCACAGAACACTTCAAGCGAGAATCAAGCGCCTCGTTGACACTGGGCGCCTTGTTCGAAAGGGAAATCGTCGCGGTGCACGCTATTTTTTGCCCGAAGCAGTGCCTGGTGAGGCAAAGCTGCTGACGGCGGTGGATACAGACCTGTCTGTTCGTGAGGCGGCCTCCTTCGTGCCCCTCTCAAAAGCTGGCAAAGAGATACAAAAACTTGTCACTCGCCCCCTTTCGATGCGGGAGCCCGTCGGCTATGATTACGCCTTCCTCCAAGAATACACCCCTAATGACACCTTCTACCTCACAAAAAGCCAACGCGAACATTTGTACACACGAGGCAGGGGGGAGCTGCCTCCTGCACCGGCAGGAACTTATGCACGCGATATACTTAATCGTCTCCTTATCGATCTCTCCTGGAATTCAAGTCGTCTTGAAGGCAACACCTATTCTATTCTCGACACGGAACGTTTAATAAGATTCGGTCGGACCGCTAAAGGTAAGAACGCCCGAGAAGCAACGATGATCTTGAATCACAAGGCCGCGATAGAGTTTGAGTATCGGTGGTTCGGTATTTCAGCCCCTGGCCGTACCACAAGTAGTTGAAGAGCGTTTTCGTGCACTGCTGACGAAAGCAGCGGCGATTAAAGATCCTTTTGAACAAGCCTTTTTTTTACTGGTTCAAGTGCCTTATCTGCAGCCTTTTGATGACGTGAACAAGCGCGTCTCACGTCTGGTTGCAAATATCCCCCTTATCCGGAACAATCTTGCCCCGCTCTCTTTCACGGATGTGCCCAATGATTCGTATGTCCAAGGTGTACTCGGTGTCTACGAACTCAATCGCATAGAACTCCTACGTGACCTCTTTGTCTGGGCTTATGAACGTTCGGCAGCCAAATATGCTGCACAGCGTCAATCCATGGGCGAGCCCGATCCTTTCCGTTTGCGATGGCGCACCGATTTGCAGGCGTTGGTCGGTGATGTAATTCGCCAGTGTATGATCCGTTCAGATGCACAGCACCATATCATGGCCTGGGCAAGAGAACATGTTGACGAGCAGGAGTGTGGGAGGTTTATAAGCATGACAGAAGCCGAACTGTTAAGCGTGCGAGAAAGCAACTTCGCACGTTATCGTGTGCGTCCCTCGGAGTATTACGCCTGGAAAAGCGCCTGGACTTCAAATCCGTAGGCCGGGGATTCGAATCCCTCCGGGCGTTCCACATTTTAATGCTGTAATAACGGATGGTTAGAAAATTTCTGCGCTCCATTGAGCAAGGCCTTTTTCGTTTTTTTTAAGGATTTTTGCCATAATTTTGCCATAATCTTCATTTACCGATGCGCCCCCATCTTTAACACCAGTCGTCCCAAAACCGTCAATTATCATAAATTATGTTGCGACGCAGCCGGTTACCATGATATTTATTGAAAAGGAGATTCTAAATGGCAATTCAAGTTTTCATTATGCGGCGGTTTGAACCGGGTCAAATGGCCAATCAGGTCATCCCTTACGTACTGAAAATGCGTGCACTCGCCACGGTTCAACCGGGATATATTTCCGGTGAAACCCTGAGCAATGTCGAACAACCACAGGAATGTATGGTCATCAGTCGGTGGGAATCGCTTGATGATTGGAATCGGTGGCGACACAGCAAAGAGCGGGCGGAAATTCAGGACAAAATCGACGAATTGTCCGGTGAAAAAACCGAATACAAGATATTCGCGCCCATGGTTGCGCGCTAAAACGAACATTTCCAAAAATCAGGGGGATTGTTGCGCCCAACCCATTGCCCCACCCGTTAAGCTATTTTGGCTCCCCCACATACCGTAATATCGCCTTGAATAATGAGGCGCTGTGGCTGATTTGCCCAAAGGCCTCTGCTTGCGTGATCATCCGGTTTTCCCTTTCCAATTTTCGGCCAAGATCCAGTGAGAGATTGGCAATCCGTTTGATTTCGCGAATCAGATCGGATTCCGATTTAATTACAATGCGGTATATTCGGATCTTTTTATAGTCCTTCAACACCGCATGGTTGATAATTCCGTCCGTCTGGCGATGGTTGGCCTTGTTATATGCGTTGTAGGGTGTGTTGTGTAAGGGTTGGGAGAGATCCCCCACATAATGGGCGCAAAAAGCCAAATGATAATGCCCGTATTTGCCGGCCTTCCGGTCTTCCTGAAAATCCCGGGCTGACTGCACAATGGCGCCATAGAGATGTCCCAACCTGTGGACTTTATTATATTTTTCGATCTGGCTGCGAACCATACGGACCGAAACTTTTTTACCGGGAAAATTGGTAGCGTAATGATTATGAGACTCCCGCCCACCGGCCTTCATCTTAACCATATCAGCGCCGGTTGCATTGTACCACTTGGCGTAACCGGCCGCCTTGGCAATCGCCAGATGCGTCTCATCGTTCCAGGCGTGCAGAACGCCGGGAAACCCGGCGTTCCAAATCAGCGCCCATAAAACGAAAAAGAGCGGGGCGCAGCGTTTCAACAGATTTTTTATCAAGCGAACCGCCATCACAGGTCCAGATTTGCCGGTTCGTAATATTCCCGTGTCTGTTTGCAGGAGGGACATTTGGGAGGCGGTTCGGTGCCTTCAACGATATAGCCGCACACGCCGCATTTCCATTTGATCGGTTGCTCACGCTTGTAAACCGTTTCATTTTCGACCATTTCCAGTATCTTTTGATACCGATCCCGATGGTGCGCCTCTATCTTGGCGATCTGCCGGAACAGATTGGCGGCTTCCCGGTTGTCCTCCGCGTCCGCCTGGGCGGCAAAATCCGGGTACATGCTCTTGACCTCATAATCCTCCCCGCCAATGGCCTCCTTAAGATTGGCGATGGTATCGCCGATGCCTTTGAGCAGCATGAACTCGTTTTTTGCATGCTGGCGCTCATTTTCAGCCGTCTCTTCAAACAGCTTGGCAATGTAATGATACCCTTCGTTGCGGGCAACTTCGGCAAAATAGGTATACTTGTTACGCGCCTGGGATTCGCCGGCAAACGCGGCTTTCAGGTTTTCGACGGTCTTGCTCATGACAACCTCCTGTCCGTTATGGTGTTAATAAAAATGGTTTGAAATGCCTTTTGTTAAACGGTAATTTCCTGCCATTAAAGGAAGCTAAGAACGGTTTGTCAACACAAATTCGATGCACCGAATCCGGCGTCGGTAGTCGCCGACCCGTAAGCTTTCGGTTATCATTTACTTCGCGAAAACTTATCCAAACCTTCCGGTTATGTAATCTTCGGTAAGTTGATGCTTTGGATTGGTGAAGATTTGAATGGTCGATCCGACTTCTATTAAATAGCCCAGATGGAAGTAGGCGGTCCGCTGGGACACACGAGAGGCCTGTTGCATGGAATGGGTAACAATGGCAATGGTGTACTGTTCGCGAAGCTCATTGATTAAATCTTCGATTTTGGCCGTGGCAATGGGATCTAAAGCCGAGCAGGGTTCATCCATCAGGATGACTTCGGGGTTGACAGCAATGGTTCGTGCAATGCATAATCGTTGCTGCTGCCCACCGGAAAGCCCGGTGCCCGGATGATCCAGTCGGTCTTTCACCTCTTCCCACAGTCCGGCTCGCTTCAAAGATGTTTCCACAACCTCTTCCAGATCGGTTTTACTATGAACCAGCCCATGAATACGAGGCCCGTAGGCAATGTTGTCATAAATTGACTTCGGGAACGGATTCGGTTTTTGAAAGACCATGCCCACCTGGGCGCGAAGGGGAACCACATCGATCTTATCTTCATAAATGTCCATTGCGTCAAGCGTCACCTTTCCAGTAACACGGCAGGTTTCAATGGTGTCATTCATACGGTTAAAGCATCTTAAAAAGGTCGACTTACCGCAGCCGGACGGGCCGATCATCGCAATCACTTCGTTTCGTGCAATGTCCAGACTCACATCGATGATGGCGTGCTTGTCGCCGTAGAAGACATCGACATTCCGGCAGCTCATTCGCGGGTTTTCAACAGCCCAATTTCCAACGGTTTCACGTTCGTCGCGTTTGAATGTTGCACCGATTTTGATTCGCTGTTTAGTGGCTTCGGCTTTGGGGCTTTCTTTATCCATGCTTTTTGCCAAGTTCTTATCGTCCATATTGAATCCGATTATCGCTTACCACATAAAGAAACTAACTGAAATCTCAGATTTAGATACCAGAAAAAAGGTAAGCCGGCCAAAATCTGCAATTTCAGCCGGCTCATCCGTCAATTGACTATTTACATTCAAGTGGTTTCAAGGCTTTCACGTTGGCCTTTAACACACAACGTTCACCTTCCGGCATGGGGATCAAACCCCGTTCGCTCAAATATCCTTCAGGTCCAAACGCTTTTTCCGAGGTAAACTCAGCCAGATATTCTTTCATGCCTGGAATGGCATCCACATGCGCCTTCTTCACATAAAAGAAAAGCGGTCGGGATACGGGATATTTCCCATCGGCAATGGCATCGAAAGTCGGTTGAACGCCATCCACAAAGGAGCCTTGAATCTTGTCGGCATTCTGGTCCAGAAAACTAAAGCCGAATATTCCGAAGGAATTGGGATTTGCATCCAGCTTCTGAACAATCAGATTGTCATTCTCACCGACTTCGATATAAGCGCCATCCTCACGGATCGTGTGGCAGATGGCTTTGTATTTTTTCTTGTCCTTTTTTTTCATCGCCTTGATCCAACCGAATTTTTTCCCACCACCTTCCATGGC
>JAFDDL010000415.1 GCA_019310865.1 Deltaproteobacteria bacterium
CTAATTACTTATGTCATATTCTTTCACGAAAATTAAAAGACCTGCTGGAACCTTAAAAAAAAGAGCTGTGTAACTTTTGATACTTGCCTTATTGTTATACATTTCGCAACCAGTGTTGCCTTCTCCCCAAATATCATTTTATGCCAAATATAGCAGCAAGTACAGACAATCATATGCCTCGAATGCGTGGGATACTCAGAGGGTGTACCACCATTTTCGTCATAGCATAACCACCACAACATCGGGGGTGGTTTCTAATTGACTTCCCTTTTGCCTTAGCTGTGCCTGTTTGAGCGGCCCGAGTTATGCCCGAACCAGCCGGCGGTTCGTTTGCAAATACCCACTAACATGAGCATGACTGGAACCTCGATTAGAACACCAACAACCGTTGCCAGAGCTGCTCCGGAGGAAAGTCCAAACAGCATTACCGCCGTAGCAATGGCCACTTCAAAGTGGTTGGAAGCACCAATCAACGCTGCGGGGGCGGCATTTTCGTAAGACAGCTTCAGCAGCTTCGCGGCGCCATACCCCAGGGAAAAGATCAGCATTGTCTGAATAAACAGCGGGACAGCAATCCAGACAATAGTTAGCGGATTAGAAAGGATCACATCTCCCTTAAAGCTGAAAAGCAGGACCAGTGTAGTCAGCAGAGCAATAATGGTAACCGGTGTTAAGACATGGAGGAATTTTTCCTTGAACCAGATCTCTCCCCTGGTAGCGATGATCCATTTGCGCGAGAAGAATCCGGCCACCAACGGCAAAGCCACATAAATGGTAATGGAAAGCAGTAGTGCCTGCCAGGGAACAGGTAGGCGTCCAATCCCCAGCAGAAATCCGCCGAGAACCCCGTAGAGCACCAGCATGGTTAGAGAGTTGATGGCAACCATAACCAGGGTCAACCCATCGTTACCACGGGACAGGTAGCCCCAGACCAGCACCATCGCCGTACAGGGGGCGATGCCAAGAAGGATGCATCCTGCCAGATAACTTCGCCATAGCGGGACGGCCAGCATTTTGACACCCTCGTGCATGACAACGGTCCCCGCACCGTGCGTTGCCCCCACGGCAAGATCAAGACCAAAGGGCATCTTGACAAGATCAATCGCTTCGGTCCCAATGAAACCTTTGAACAATATGCCCAGGAAAAAAATGGAAATGGCATACATGGTAAAGGGTTTGATCGCCCAGTTTAAAAACAGTGTTAAAAAGACGGGTTTGCCACTCTTACCCGCCTTAACTACTTCCGTAAAGTCAATTTTCACCATAATGGGATACATCATAAAAAACAGACAGATTGCAATCGGGATGGAAACCACCGGCGCGCCATAAACGGAAACCGCCATCCCGTCAAGCGTCCTGGCCAATTCTGGAGCAACTTTTCCCAGGAAAATACCTCCCATGATGCATAGTGCCACCCAAAGTGTGAGATAGCGTTCAAAGATACTCGTCATTTTTCGCTCATTGTTCAAAACAGCTTCGTTGCTCATCAACATCCCTCCTGTTTGAAATTTCCTTGCAGGGGGTTGAATCCCGATTGGTTAAATAAAAAATTTGACCAGTAACATTGCCTCAAATTAATTGGGGTGGGTCAAAATTGGGGTGTCGCAGTGGGTCAATTTTAGGTTGCCTTTTCGACTCACCTTGGATTCGGTTTCCTGTTCCTGTTGTGCGTTTGTCATTTCTGGTATTGGTGGATAAATCCGTCAAGCACATCCTCGGCCGGTTCAAGCTCACCGCATGCCGGGAATGAATAAGCAAGGGTGAGATGGCCCTCAACGTAGACAACAGGAACGAGCTCATCAGAAAAAATTGTCAGGCTTTCCCCTTTCCAGCCCATGGCTTAGCATCAGAACAACCTATGCTGATATATCCGGATAGTCGTCCTGATCTTTTCGGGTCTGGTCCAGCGCGGCCAATACATGCGACCGGTTATAGTCCGTTAAATCCATCATCAATGTTGATACTAAGAAGTCCGGGTCTTCCCAGGTCGACGGCGTAAGTTGATATCGCGAGCCGCTGTTGGTCTCGATACAGGGCATGATTCATCCTCCTGTCCTGAGCGATATCATAGCAAAACGGTATGGATTGTGCAACCATGTAAACGTGTGAGAAACTTAACCGGAATTGTCAATTTAAGATTCGGTGAGACACAAGCAGGGTTTCATCCCGATACAGACACCGGTTTTTATCTTGGTATTTAGCAGCCTGGATGTGTTTAGTCCGGTATTACAACGACGGAAAATTGGCTTTGAGTTAGGCTTCAACCGGCTATGAGTTTGCCCCCAGGGGCGTTAATTCTCAGGCACTTGTCTTTATGTTCCAAGCCAAAAGACCTAAAGGCATCATTTGAGGGCAAGGTTCCTGAATCTGTTTAAAAAAGTCATTGAAAAAAGAGACCATTCCTAATATGCCTTTAACCAAATGTATTTAAGTGTCCAGCTGGTGGAGGTAAAAGGTAAAAGAGGTTTTAATTCGGACTGTAAGTGAAAGGGGGTGCGGGATAAACACGGTTTTAAACACGGCCAAAATCTATAAAAACAATTACTTACTAATGGGGGTTATTATGAAGACAGTTTTGGCGATATTGGTAGCGGTTTCAATGATCCTGATGACTGGTTTTGCAGCGACAGCAAAAGATTGCACTGCTAAAGCGGAAGCAACCGAGCAAGTGGCCGAGAAAGCAGCGGCTGAGGAAGCAACCGAGAAAGTAGCTGCTGACGTGACCGAGAAAGTGGCTGAGGAAGTGGCCGCGGAAGCGGCCAAGGAGGCGACTGAGGATGTGGCTGGGGGGTGACCGAAGAGGCGGTTAAATAGCTAAATTTGTCACATTTTTTTTCTTAGAGCCCGGTAACTTTTTGCTGGGCTCTTTCGTTTTTAACCCTGCCCTCGGTTCGTCCTGTTTGTGGGGGCCATAAGTACGCCCTCAGCTGCAATTAAATCCGGGCGCATACCCCGATATGGATTGATGAGTGATCGGCTGAGAATGCCACCTATATGAACATTTTCGCTTGGCGCTTTTCCGCTGTTGGGGTTGGTGCCTTATAGCAGCAAGCACAGACCGGGCACGCTCGAATTTTTGTGCTTACCAAAGGCAAGTACCCAACAAGATTGTTACGTCAGAATTGTGAGTATATAGATAGTTGCATGGATCGAGGCAGAAAATGTTTCAGATATGCATTATATCTCACTGGAGAATGGGGTTGAGAAATAATTATGCCTCTTGATATTATCATCAAAAACTGGTGGAAACGGCGGGAGGCGAATTCGCGGCCGTTCGCTTTGGGCATACATCTGTTTTGCGCCCAAATTTTAAGTAAAGTGCCAAATTTGACGACTATTAATAGAGCCTCAGTTGTATTTTCCAGATTTTAGGACCACTAGTCTCAGTGCCAATTTTTCTCTATTTTGCAGTATACAACATCTTGTACATAGGAGGTTATTGCCACACAACCGCCTTTTCTTCTTACTCCGGCCGGTAAAAATCAATCTACTAACCTTTGGCATATCAATTCAGCATCAATTAGAAATAAGAAGGCAACTTACCATACGTTGCTGAAAAATCAACACATTTTGACAATTGTTGTTTGGTTTTCCCGGCGCTCTTGGTAAATATCCATGACAGCCGTCATGTGATCCAGCTGGGGAATCCACTGATGGTCCGCATCTTTTTTGACAAGTTCAATGGCATCAAAATCACAGGTTGTGACACAGAGCCCGCAGCCAATGCAACGGTCAAGGTCCACCTGGGAGTAGTCATCCACCGTGATGGCGTCCATCTGACACCGGGACTCGCAGACAGCACAGGCCGTACATGCGTCTTCGTCGACCACGGCAAAATAATTGCTGTTTGCGTACAGCGCCGGCTTATCAGCCTTCTTGTACGCCGTCAGCGGTTTGCAGCAACAGCCACAGCACATACACATGCCACCCGGATTCTGGGAAGATCCCACCTGGATCACCAGAGAAGACTCCACCCCTTTCTTTAGCAGGTTCAGAGCCTCTTCCTGGTCAATAGGGCGTCCCAACCCCATGTCCATATACAGGTGGGCGGCACCGTCCATCTGCAAACACACTTCCACAGGCCGGTCGCAGGAAGTGCCTTTCACATCACTCATCTTCCGACACATACAATCAGCCACGCTGATTACCTTGGCCGATTTGATAATGGCTTCGGCACTCTCGTAGGGCATCACCTCAGTGGTGTCGGTAACCGTCTGATCAATGGGAATAGTCCGGAGCTCTCGGGTTTTGCCCTTCAAGAACGT
>JAFDDL010000416.1 GCA_019310865.1 Deltaproteobacteria bacterium
GTTCTGGAGGCATCCATGGCCGTATTGCCTCCGCCGATCACCGCAACCGATTCGCCAAGCGCCGGTGCGTCCCGGCGTTTGGCCCGGACGAGGAAATCCACGCCGCCATAGATCCCGTTTCCGTCGGCTCCCGGAGCCTGCATGCCGATTTCCACACCGGCGCCGATCGCAACAAAGACGGCATCATAGTCTTTTCTCAGCTCGTCCATGGTGACGTCGGTGCCGATCCGGCATCCTTTGCGGACCTCGACACCCATGGAGAGGACATTGTCGATTTCCCTGCCGTATACTTCGAGCGGCAGGCGATACTCTGGAACCGCTTTTCCCGGTACGCCGCCCAGCACATCGGTTGCTTCAAACACCGTGACTGCATAACCGAGTATGGTTGCAAAATACGCACAGGACAACCCGGCCGGCCCGGCGCCCACAACGGCAATCTTTTTCCCCTGATTTTCCCTGATGTTCGGCGCGACAAAGGGCTCATCAGCAAACCGGTCCGCCAGGTATCGCTCCACCGCCTGAATCGACACGGCCGAATCGATCTCGGCGCGGTTGCAGCCGGATTCACAGAAGTGGTAGCATGCCCTGCCGCATACCCCCGGGAAGGGATTTTCCAGAATCAGTGCATCCCAGGCGTCCGCTTCCGTGTTGCGGTCCAGCGATCCCAAAAATCCGGTAATCCAGTTGCCGAGGGGGCACTCGTGCTGGCAGGGCGGAATTTTGGCCTCAAACTCCGGTCGGACATATCGCCAAAGGCCTGTTTTGCGCTGCTGTGTCGGAAATCCGACCCCCACATCGCCAATGGGCAGCTCCTTGTAGGAGTACTGCTTCATACTATCCGGTCCAATATGTTTATTTTCACCCATGATACACCTCAACAGCTTCGTAACCCATTTTCACCGCTTTTTCGTTCACGTCGACCCGGTTCGCCGCGAAAAAGTCGGGCAGAACCGATGTGACGGAAGCCACGGACACATCCTTTTCGGCAGCGCAGTAGGCGCCAACGATGATGATGTTCGTGATGGGTATGGTTGTCTTGCCATACAATTCATGCGCTATTCCGGTGGCGTCAATGGTATACACCGTTTTAACCGAATCCGTTAGGCCTGCAGGTAAATTGGCTGATGGATCTTTGCAATTGACGATCAGTCTGCCATCGGCTTTGATTCCCATGGCCGGATTCATCATTCCGAACAGGTGGTAATCCATCACAATCACCACATCCGGTTGGACAACGGCCTGATGGGTATCCAGCGGCTGATCATCCAGCCTCACGAACGCGGCCACCGGTGCCCCGCGCCGCTCTGCGCCAAAATGCGGGAATGCCTGGGGCCAGAGGCCGCCACTGTAAGCAGCAGAAGCCAGAACCTGGGCCCCTGTCACCGCCCCCTGCCCGCCTCTTCCGAGTATCTTGATTTCTTTCATTGCCACACTCCCTTTATTTCTTGCCCAAAATCATTATCTGGAAGTCTAAAGAGACCTGCCGAGGTCGTCTGCCTCTGCCAGTACATCCAGAAGTGTCTTCGGCCCCTTGGCATCGCCGATGACATGAACGTCAATGTCTTTTTCTTTAAACAATTCCAGAGGCTTTCGTACCGATTCCATCCCCTCGGCAATAACGATGTCCTCATATCCATTTATTTCGTTCTTGACGCCCTTGCAGGTGAACATCAGCCCGCCCTTGGTCACCTTTTTAACGGCGGATTTTTTCATCAATGTGACATTCTGGGTCTTAAGCCGTTCCCGCAAGTAAAATCGATCGGCGGCGGCCATTTCCGGCGCCCAGCTTTGTTTCCGGTTCAACACGATTACCTCTTTGTCGCGCTCACCCAGATAATCGGCCACCAGCATGGCCACCTGGTTTCCACCCAGGACGATTACCTTCTGTCCCGTTAAGGTTTGTGCTTCAAGAACATCCACTGCGGTGTGGACATCCATATCGGCAGTAAACAGCCCTTTGATCATGGGGATGGCCGGCCGGCTGCCGGAGCAGACCACAGCCGCATCGGGCTGTATCTCATCGATGGCCGACCGGCTTATTTCATGGTTCAGTCGAATCTCCACCTTCAATTTGGCAAGTTCTCGCTTGAGATATTCAATATAGTCCTGAAACACGCCCCGCTTGGGCGCCAATGCTGCCGTTTTCAGCATGCCGCCCACATCACCGGCCGCTTCAAAGACTGTCACCCGGTGTCCCCGCCGCGCAAGCAGCACGGCCGTATGAAGCCCGGCAGGCCCCGCCCCGACAATCAAAATTTTCTTTTCCGATTCGGCCGCCTTTAAATCTTTTAAAAGATATTCCCGGCCCACTTCCGGATTGACGACGCAGGTGGCCGGTTCATCTTTGAATATATTGTCGATACAGCCTAGGCAGCAGCCCAGACAGGGGCGGATATCATTCAATCTTCCAGCCTCGGCCTTGTTGGCATATTCCGGGTCTGCGATATGGGGCCGCCCAACGGCGACCATGTCCGCTCGGCCTTCTGCAATGATCCGGTCCGCCAGAACCGGATCTTTGATCCTGCCCACCGTGGCCACCGGAATGGAGACCTCTTTTTTCACCCCCTCGGCCAGGTGCACCAGGTAGCCGGGTTGTTCATACATGGGGGCAATTGTCAGCGGCGCGGCCCCATATACGCCCCCGCTGATATGCAGGTAATCCGCTCCCCGTTTCTGCAAAAGCGGGGCCAGTCGCCTGGCATCGTCAAGCCCCCAGCCGCCGTCCATGAAGTCGTCGCCGTTGTATCGAACGCCCAGCGCCATGTCCGTTCCAACCGCATCGCGCACGGCATCCATTACTTCCAGAATGAATCGGGCACGGTTTTCAAAAGATCCCCCATAGGCATCACTGCGCCTGTTGAAATAGGGAGATAAGAACTCGGTGAACAAATAACCATGAGCGGCATGCAGTTCTATGAAATCCAACCCACCTGATTTGCATCTTCCGGCCGCTTCGCCAAACATCCGAATGAGTTCCTTGATCTCACCTGTTTCCAGCTCACGGGGAATTCCTTTGACCACCCCCACTGCCGGAACAGCAGAAGGTGCGACTTTTTCCGGGTGATTGCGCTGACCGCCGGAATGATAAAGATGCATGCCGACGCGTGCGTCATGCGCATGAATCACTTCGGCGAGCCGGCTCAATGAGGGTACGACCCCGTTTTTCCACAGCATGGGCTGGCTTTCCACGTCCAGGCCGCCGGGATGAACGGCCCCGCCTGCCATGAGAATCATGCCGGTGCCACCCCTGGCCCGCGCCCCCAGAAATTCATGCATTTGATCGGTCAGGAAGCCTTCCTCGTCACAGCCAAAATTCACCCCCATTGCAGGCATGATGAGCCGGTTCTTAACTTCCATGTTTCCAATGGTGATGGGTTGAAATAAACTCCTGAGCTTCATTCAGGTTGTCTCCTTCGAATGTCCTGTAATTAAAGTCTATATCCTTCTTAAGTCAGCAATTGTCGTGCCAACTCGTTTTGTTTTATAAGATATTGATATTTCTGGTTACTCTAAAGTATAATCATCTCCGAAGTCACCGCATGGCCACAATTGGCCACCGATATGACCAAATGAGATCATCATCCTTGACTTTTCCCAACCATTTAAATAGGGTCTATTCAGCAAAAGGAATTAGACCATGCCCGAGAAACACCCCCAATTTACAGACGAACAATATGAATTCCTGGCCCTGCTCCTGGCATGCGGCGAACCGGTTTCCATAAACTTCGCGGGGCTTCTCCTGCCGCTCAGTCCCGGTCCCCTTGTGGATTTACTGAACCGGACCATGGAGCTGGGCTGGGTCACCCAATCCAATGAAGACTATTTTGCCACCACCGCAAAAATTCCAAAATCAATTCAGGTCAAACTGGATAGAATCAATACACCGGCTCACATCGCCGGCCTCATGGAAAAGACCGAGAAATCGGTGTTGGACCAAGAAACAACTCCCCAGGTGATGAACCGACTTCTGGTCCAGGCCAAAAAGCATAAAGCGGCCGGAGAAGGTCTGATCGCAATGGCCCATGGGGCCTTAAAAGAGAAGAATAAGGAGGCAGCCTGGTCGTTTTTCAAGCAGACAGCCGACTGCGTAAGCAAGAACTTGGATAACAATAACTGCCGGAGAATATATACCGATGCCGTTCTCAACCTTTCCGGCCTATCCTTTACGCTCGGCAAAGGCCTTTCCGCCCTGTCGCAATACCTGGTCCGCGCCCAGGAAACGTCTAAAAAATCCGGAGACAGTCGGTCGCACGCCATGCTCAAA
>JAFDDL010000417.1 GCA_019310865.1 Deltaproteobacteria bacterium
TTTCCCATTAACAAAGCGGCTGAATACATTGTGTTGTTTAACCGTTTCGAAAGCCATCCCCGATGCCCTTTAACATCTTCTTGGCATTTTTTCTTCGGGGAGAGACAAAAAAGGAAAAAAAAATGAGCTTAAAAATCAACCGCGGCAGATCTTGAATTTTCCAGGATAGGGGCACATATCCGCGACGGTAGAGTCTCAACCGATTGCGCACGCTGTAATATTGCCGATCCGGACCATGGAGAAAAATGGGTCGATTAATAAACGGTATCAAGCAGCTTGAATCGCCCAAACGGTGATACAGCTCCGCATTGGGTATGCCGTATAATGCATAACCGGCCTGTCGGACCCGCATGCACCACTCCATATCGACATTGTCGATAAATAGCGTTTCATCCATAAGGCCTTGGTTTCGAATGACATTCGAATCGATCAGGCAGCCTGAAGAGATGAGAAAATCCACCGCCACCGGGTCATTGTTTTTCAAATCAGGAATAATCTTTTTAATGCGGGTGGCATTAAACTTCAAAAACGGTAGGCGGCCACAATGATTCTGCTCAACGATAGTTGGTCCCACCGCGGCAACGGTTTTCGTATTGTTGAATAGCTTGAAACCGGCTTGAATCAGGCGGTCTACCATTTCAGGCCCTGGCCGGCTGTCTTGATCCATCAAGAGGATGTACCGATATCGCGCTGCCAATGCCTTTCGAATTCCCTGATTGAGGGCTTTTGCCAATCCCAGGTTCGACTGGTTGGCGATGATCGAACAAAATGGAAATCTTCCCAATAATCCATCATAGCCAATCGCGTCGGAATGCTCATTGTTATCCACCAGGTAAATATGGTCTACCTGCCCCTTAAGCGCTGCGATCAAAGCCTCAAGCCGTTCAAGGGCATATTTATAGGTTACAATTACAGCGCAGGTATGATGGTGAAGCGGTTGCATATGAAGCGATTCCATAACATGATAGAACGGTTGGTCCGATCCGTCATAATCTTCGGCATTTATTGTACAGGTAAAAGATAAGAGCCGCCATGGCCCAACCGATCCCGTAATTTTTCAGCGATACTCTGTATGATTCCGGGGAATACGTTTGACTGATGCCGCCCGGGTCGGCATCGGAAAGAAAGGATGGGTCAAATACGAAGGGGATTCCTTTTTTATATAGGCGCTGATTAAAATCAAAGTCCGCATAAACCCGATAGGCGGTGTTAAAGGGAGGATCGGGATGCAGCTGCTTTGGTACGATGAGAGACTGATGATGAAGTGTATTTGCGAACCGCAATTGAAAATTTGCGCGAGATTTGAAAATTCCGCGCTCACCCAGGCGCACGCGCCCACAGATCACATGTCCATTGGCCAAACAGGACAACCGCGACGGCATGTTTACGATTTTGTCACCGGCACCCAAGAATAGAAGGCTGCTGTCTTCACGAGCGATCTCCCATGCCTTGTTCATCGCATCGTATAACCCATTGTCGGGTTCGCTGATCCAGGTTGTAATTTGCGAGTCGTACGTCTTGATGATGTCAAGCGTATTGTCCGTGGATTTTCCGTCAACAATCACATAATCGGTCTCTTTATAATTGAGGGACAAAACATTTTTTATCGTCTCTTCAAGACAGGCTTCTGCGTTTTTTACGACGGTAACGATTGTGATGAGCGGCGTGTTCAAAGTTTGCACTGCTTCACCAACCATCATCCGCTTCATAACCCGTGCGGATCAGAAGGGTTCCATAGCGCTTTTTAAATTCATTCTTGAGGCGGTCATCGAAATAATTTCTCCAATCTCCGGTAATACCTTTCCGATGGTGGGAGGTAAGATCTTCCTGCCCCGGTTGTCGGCCGGTTTGGCCTGCAAAAGAATGCCGGCTGATGGCGGCACGAATCTGTCGTTCATCAACATTTATCGCCACTAACGCCACCATCTTCTCCACAAAATGATATGTATCCTTGATCAAATCTTCATAGTGAATCTGCGGCAAATTCATATCGACCCACGAATCCTGAATTTCCGCCGATACATACAGCCGTTCTTCTAATAATATCAACAACCCGTCTATCACGTTTTCTGAAAGCAACCGTTTCCGTAGAGATTTCATGTCAGGATTCATGATGGTATGGCTGAATTTAACACTGAAATACTGCGATACCAGCGTGTCCCTGAGGTCCCGTATCACAATAAACACCGAGTGGTTGTCCGGCTTATCGACACGGTCGAAATCATCCCTTGTCAAATAGACACAGGGATATATTTTACCCGGCTGTACGGGATGCCGGGTAACATGGGCGGCCCCTTCGAGCGGCGCAACGATTCGCTCATGATACAGATGTGAAAGAATCGCGAACACCCATTGGGAGCCTGCTTTATAATGTGTGATGTGAAAGGTGGTCGGGTGATTTTCATTCATCAGAAAGGATTATATTACCAATTTAAATCGGATTCGTATCCCAGTTCGATTAACAGATGTCCCGCCTCTTTTTTAAAGAGCGCTATGTGGTCTGCTGTATACTTTTCCCGCCATCTGCCGATGACGCCCTTATTAAAGGTGTAAGTTCCGCCAAAAAGATTGGTGCATATTGAATCAATAACCTTGTCATCACATTCAAGCTCAATAAATTTCACCATTTCTCTTAATACGTTTCTTTGTCGTTCCTTATTACCGCCGCCCTCTTCACCGATTAGATCCTCAAATTTAATAAAAAATGCTCCGCCGTCTGTTTTCCATTTGCTATGTCGCCTGATTAACTCCTCAATGGGTGGTTGTCGGCGCGTTAAGGTGATTTCTTTTTCGATTCCCTTTATACCGCAGGCAATGCAATAATCGAGGCTTTTTTCACTGAAATACGGATAGAGTAAATGTGTTTTCTCTTTTGCTACAAAATTTGCCCATGACAATACGACATCACGCGGATCTCGCATGAGCAGCAACACTTTATAATTCAATTTCTTGAGCAGATTGTGCATGGGCGGGTTGAAAACCATGTGTGAGGTGATAAATTGTCCCGTTTTTATTGTATTTAATAGCCTATCAATGGCGGTTAAATCATTGGGAATATGGATATCTTCCCGCCCTTTGAGTGGAAAATCCACACCCGGATCCACAAATTCCGCTATTTTTTTTCGCTCCAGGTGGCTGCCGCTATGCTTTATACCCGGCAACCCGGTCAACGCCTTTGAGAGTAAATGAGTTCCGGACTTTGGCAACGAGTTTAAAAAAATGGGATATTCTATTTTTTGTTGGCTACATTTATATTTCATTCGAAATTTATGAAAAAAACGAAAATTCATTCAGTGACTCCCGTAACTTTTCTTTGCACGAGTTCGTTATATTTTTTTTTTTTTGTATTGACCTCTCCCGACATGATCAGGTTGCCCTTCTCGATGACAAGGGCGCTTTTACAGAAATTTTTCACAACTACCGGATTGTGAGACACCAGAATCATTGAAGTGCCATTTTCGAGAAGTTGCTTGATGTGTTTCAGACATTTTTCTTTAAACGCAATGTCGCCCACATTGAGTACTTCATCGACTATCAGCAATTCGGGCGCCAAACATGTGTAAACGCCGAATGCGAGACGCATCAGCATACCATTGGAATAGGTCCTGACCGGTTGATCCAGGAACATGCCGATTTCCGCAAATGCCTCGATATGCGGTACATAGCTGTTGACCTCTTTTTTAGAAACGCCCAAAAGCGAACCGAGTACATAGATATTCTCTCGGCCGGTAAAATCGAATCGAAACCCACTGCCGATACTCATTAATGCCGCTACCCTTCCCCTGACAATGGCCTGACCCGAAGTGGGACGGACCGTACCGGCCAGAATCTGCAGAAGGGTGCTTTTCCCAGCCCCGTTATGTCCCAGAATTCCCAAGGTTTCACCCCGTTTCAAATCGAAACTGACATTGCGTAGCGCCCAGAATTCTCGAAAATATGTTTTACGGGGCCGTAGCTGTTGTTTGAGCCGATCCCTGGGGTGTTGATACAGCCGATACATTTTACTCAACCCCCGAACCGAAACCGCAATATCGTCATGAATCGTCGGTAAAACCGACGATTTCTTTTTAGACGAGGTCGGAAAAGGATTTTCTGGAACGCATGAACCAGGCATAACTGGACACCATGAATACTAAGGACGCAAAAAAGGTGATTGCCATCCAATACCAATCCGGCGGAAGACCTTTCAGTAAAACGCGCCTTGAATCTTCTACAATCGTGGAAAGTGGATTCAGGCGCAATATCCATTCGAGCTTGCCATATCCCGCCAAAAAGCGCCGATTGTGGCAAACAGCCATGACACACCGACGGTAAACGGGATCAATGGTGCATAGACCAATGGCAAATAAAATGAGGTCCACTCTAAGTTACCGGTAAAAATCAGTTTCATAATCAACAATATCACAGCACCGACCACCGAATGAACCACAGCAGCCCCTGTGATACATACCGGTAATATTTCAATGGGAAATACAAGATGCTTGACATATGTTTTATTCAACCAAATCAGGCGCGGTGATCGTCCCAGGGTATCGGAAAAAACCGTAAAAATAATCAGACCCGAAAAGATCATCAGGCCGACTTCGAAATTTGACTCCAGACCCCATATGGCCTCACGCCCCCCGAGTAAAATTGAAAAAACGAAGGTGTAAACAGATAAACGGAGCAATGGAATAACAGCGGTCCACAGAATTCCCAAGGCCGATCCTCGGTATCTTTCCAAAATTTCCCACCAAATAAATTGAAATAACAATTCGTGATGTTGCTTCAGACGGTTCACTAGATGAAAGGGATTGAAATAATAAAAGAAGGATCCCCCTGAATGGGGGGTAATAATGGCGATTGTATCTTGTTTCATATTCAATTTATCGAGCCGGTTTCAAAATGTTCCATTTCAGTCAAATTGGCTGTTGATTTTCGCACCAAGCTTTTCAGTCGCCGGACTATATGAAAAACGCTGATAACAGTCAAGACCGATGCTGTGATATGTATCGTGACAAAATATGAATGAAAAATCTGCTGGTTAGACAAAACAATACAATCGGTTTCAGGTAATTTGCTGGACCGGTTGCATATTTGCTAAAAAGACGATACGCGCTTTTATGAAAGGCGATACTTGATTTGAAAAGTCGATGCTCACTGCTTTTTCCAATTAAATGAACAACCTGAGCTTTTGTATAATAGATGACACCCCATTTTTTTTCTCGCATTCGCCGGCACCAATCCGCATCTTCCCAATACATGAAAAATCGATCATCCAGGTGACCCACATCGATGATGGCATTTCTCCGGACGATCATGCATGCCCCCGAAACCCAATCCACATCGACTGTATCGGTGTGGGTTCCTTTCCAGGTTACAATATCCCGCTTCGTGAAACGGTTTTGGGGAAGCAGGCAACTGATAATCGAAGTCCGCCCAAAAAACCCGGTGAGAAAGTTCGGAAATGTCCGGGCCGAGCCCTGAATCTGGCCATTCGAATCCAAAATTTGAGGCCCTAGTATGCCGATATCGGGTCTGGATTCCAAAACACGAATGGCTGATTGGAGCCCCGTATCCAGTATATAGGTATCGGGGTTTAACAGCATAATATATGGCGATCGGCACCTTTTCAAACCGAGGTTGACCGCTGCTGCAAAACCGATATTTCGCGCGTTTCGGGTCACAAGTGCCTTCGGAAACCGCGTCTCGACAATATCAATGCTTTCTATTGATGCATTATCGTAAACCAGCACCGTCGCAAGCTGACTTCCCATATATTTGTATAAGGAACGCAGACATCTTAGCAGGTGCTGTGTACTGTTATAATTTACGATAATGACGTCTATTTTTACCATGAGTTATGCCGAGATTTGAAGACCTTTCAGAAGTCGTAATAGAGAAATTTCGTTGGCAAATGGTTTACGGCTGCGTCGTGCAGAGATAGCAGGCATAAAAAGAACACCAGACCAAAACTCATTGCATAACGCCGACGCAATGGTCGTTTGATTATTTGCATGCTGTTTGGAGAAAGATTTACGAAAAACAGTACCGAGATAAGGAAAAGCATATGAATAAAATGGTCATTTCCCGGCATCACACTGGCCAGTGAAACAGTTTCGATGCTCACCATCGTGCGCAAAATATCAAACGCATCTTGAATGCAGGCCGCTCTAAAAAAAATCCAACCGACCATAACAGCAAAAAATGTCAAGCACCGGGAAAACCACCCAGACAGGTTCATGCCACATTTGGACCAAGCTTTGTTCATCAGAAGCAGCAGGCCATGGTACCCCCCCCAGAACAGAAATGTCCAGTTGGCGCCATGCCATAAACCACCCAGCAGCATGGTGATGAACAAATTCACGTTGGTTCGATTTTGCCCCTTTCGATTCCCCCCCAGGGGTATGTAAAGGTAATCTTTTAGAAATCGGGACAGTGTCATATGCCATCGACGCCAGAAATCCGAGATATTCACCGCCTTATAAGGGGAATTGAAATTTTGAGGAATATTGATATTGAAAAATTTGCCCAAACCCAGCGCCATATCGCTATAGCCG
>JAFDDL010000418.1 GCA_019310865.1 Deltaproteobacteria bacterium
ATATCAGCTACCGGGAATATGGCATTGCCGGTTTCCATGGTTTGAAGGTCGTGGATATACCTTGCGAGGAAAAAAACTACTCGGTGGACATGGATGCTTTCAGGAATGTGGTCAAAGCGGTCCGGCCGAAACTGGTCGTCATCGGCGGCTCTGTGATCCTGTTTCCCTATCCCACAAAGGAAATCAAGGCGATCTGTGATGAAGCCGGATCCCTCTTGATGTACGACACGGCCCATGTGATGGGTCTTGTGGGCCAGGGCGTATTTGAAGACCCGCTGGCGGCCGGCGCCGATGTGATGTCCGGTTCCACCCACAAATCGTTTCCGTGCGGACTGGGCGGATGGCTATTCTGGAATGACCCGAAATACACGGCCGACATCGACTATGCCTGCCATCCGGGCGTGGTGTCCACTCACGGGCCTCTGAACCGAGTGGTTGCCATGGCGGTCGTACTGGCGGAGATGCTGGCGTTTGGAAAGAATTATGCCGCACAGGTGGTGAAAAATTCAAAAGCGCTCGCCCACGGCATGGCGGCCGAAGGCTTCAAACCGCTATACCCTCATCTGGACTACACCGAATCCCATCAGGTAGCCGTGGATGTATCCGCGCAAGGCGGTGGCGAAGCGGTTGCCCGGGCCTTCGAGTCAGTGAATATCATTTTGAACAAAAACATCCTGCCGACGGATACCGAGGATGAAGCCTTCAGGAATCCCCAGGGGCTGCGAATCGGATGTGCCGAGGTCACCCGGATGGGATTCAAGGAAGCCGATATGGCCGAAGTGGCCAAATTTATGCGCCGAATCGCCATTGACAAACAAGACGCGGAAAAAGTTCGAAAGGACGTGGTCGAATTCAGAAAGGCCTTCCAGAAGGTGCGCTTTTGTTTCGACTAGTATTATAAATCTTTAAGAGATCTTATATTGAGAGGTTAATATGGATGATCAGTTGAAAAAACAAGACCCGGAGATTTTTACCGCCATTGAAAAAGAATATCAACGCCAGCTTTCCACATTGAACCTCATCGCCTCTGAGAACTATCCGAGTCCCGCGGTTACGGCTGCGCAGAATTCAATTTTTTGGAGCAAACTGGCCGAAGGATATCCGGGCTGGCGGTTTGCCGCGGGCTGTGAGCAGGTCGATGTCATTGAGAACCTGGCGATCGATCGGCTGAAAAAGCTGTTCGGGGCCGAGTATGTCAATGTCCAGTGTCCCACGGCGACCCAGGCCAATATCGCGGTATATTATGCATTGCTGGAGCCGGGGGACGGCATTCTCGCGATGAAAATCACCGATGGGGGGCACTTCACCCATGGCAGCCCGGCACACATATCGGGTAAACTATATAAGTTCGTCAATTACGGTGTTAAGAAACAGACAAACAGAATCGATTACGAACAGGTAGCTTCGCTGGCCCGGAAACACAAACCGAAACTGATCATCGCCGGTGCCAGCGCTTACCCCCGGACCATCGATTTTGAAAAATTCGGCCGGATCGCCAGGGATGTCGGGGCGTATTTGATGGCCGACATTGCCCATATTGCCGGACTCGTGGCTGCCGATCTTCACCTCGACCCCTTTCCCCATGCGGATGTGGTGACCACCTCCACCCATAAAACGTTTCGAGGACCGCGAGGGGGAGGCGTCATTCTCGCCAAAAAAGAGTTGGGAAAGAAAATCGACTTCGCGGTATTCCCGGGAACCCAGGGGGCGCCGATCATGAACATGGTCGCGTCGAGGGCGACCCTGTTTAAAGAAGCGATGTCCGAGAAGTTTAAAACCTACCAGAAGCAGATTTTGGCAAATGCAAAGGCGTTGGGAAATGAGCTGCAAAGCAATGGAATAAACCTCATTACCGGCGGAACGGACAACCATCTGCTCCTCGTTGATCTGAGAGAATTGGGCATAACCGGTGTGGAGGCTGAAAACGACCTTGCGCAGGCCGGCATTATTCTCAATAAAAACATGATACCCTATGATCCTCTGAAATTTGACGTGACCAGCGGCCTGCGAATCGGGTCGCCCGCTCTGACCACAAGAGGGTTGAAAGAGCAGCAGATGCAGGAAGTTGGAAGGCTGATAACCACGGTGCTGAAAAACAAGGGAAATGCGCAGATCCTGGAAGAAGCCAAGGAGGCGGCCGGCGCTTTAGCCTCCCAATATCCGATTTTCAGTGAGGAGTGGATAGAATAAGGGGCTGGATGTCGGGTGCCCGGAGCCCGATCTCAGAATAAAATACGGTTAAGCGGAACTGGAGTGATTAAATTCACAGCAGGAGAATTTCGATGATTGTCGGGGTGTTGAAGGAAATTAAAGCAGAGGAAAATCGGGTGTCCATGACGCCGGCCGGTGTGGAAGTCATGGGTCAAAACGGCCACACAGTCCTGGTTGAAAAATCCGCTGGAAACGGGAGTGGGTTTGAGGACAGTGCATACGTCGAGGCTGGTGGGGAAATTGTGGATACACCGGAAAAAATTTTCGAGCGTGGCGATATGGTTATGCACGTCAAAGAGCCGCTTGAACCCGAATATGACCTGATCCGTGAAGATCAGATCGTATTTACCTACTTGCACCTGGCGGCTGCAGAGGAACTGACGCATGTTTTGATAAAACGCAGATCGGTCAATATCGCTTATGAAACCATTCAAAAAGCGGATGGGACTCTGCCGCTTTTAACTCCCATGAGTGAAGTAGCCGGACGCATGGCCATCCAACAGGGGGCAAAATACCTTGAAATGGCCCAGGGCGGACATGGAATTCTTCTTGGTGGCGTACCGGGAGTTGATCCGGGCAATGTGGTGGTGATCGGCGGCGGCATTGTGGGAATCAATGCTGCGAAAATGGCCTGCGGTCTGGGGGCCAAGGTTTATGTTCTCGATATGAGCCTGGAGCGCCTGCGCTATCTCAGCGATGTGATGCCCGCCAACTGTTTCCTGCTGTATTCAAGTCCTTCCGCCATTCGCGATCTTTTACAGCAGGCCGACGTGGTGGTTGGAGCGGTACTGATTCCCGGTGCGAAAGCACCGAAACTCATCACGCGGGACATGGTCAGCACCATGAAAAAAGGGGCTGTACTGGTGGATGTGGCCATCGACCAGGGGGGGTGTTTTGAAACTTCCAAGGCGACCACGCATTCAAAGCCAATTTACACGGTGGACGGTGTGGTTCACTACTGTGTGGCCAATATGCCGGGGGCTGTATCGAAAACGTCCACAATGGCCCTGACCAATGCCACGCTGCCTTTTGCGGTGGAGATCGCAAACAAGGGATGGAAACGGGCCATGCAGGAGAGTGAAGAAATAAAACGGGGGGCCAATGTTGTAAAAGGTCATGTCACCTACAAAGCAGTGGCCGACGCGTTCGATCTCGATTTTACAGCTATTGACAACTTACTGATATAGGGTGAAACTCAAAGAAAGGAGAGCATCCATGAGAAAAGATACAACCGGACTACTCCAGGTAATCAAAACGGCTAAAGCGGGTCTTCCGCTTGGTCCTTACTCCCAGGGGATAAAAGCCGGTGGATTTGTTTTTGCGGCAGGGGAAAAGGGCATGGATCCGACGACGAACAAAATTGTTCCGGGCGGGGTCGAGCCGGAAACCACGCGGACGCTGGAAAATATTAAAGCTATATTGGAGGAAGCCGACTCCGGCATGGATCTGGTCGTAAGCACCTTTGTGTTTATGACCGATTTATCCGAGTTTGAAAAGATGAATGCTATCTATGCCACCTACTTTAAAAACAATCCGCCCGGGAGGACGACGGTTCAGGTGAAAAAATTGCCTGCAGGTGCTCATGTGGAGATTACCGCAACAGCTCTGGCGGGGAAGGCCTAATCAGCCACACTTCAAAATAGGTTTGAATATAGGGTAAGGATGGCCAAAAAGAGCTTTTTGCCAAATGATCAATAACAACAATGAGTTAAAATAGTTTTTGTTCAACATCCGGATAGGCAAGCTTTAAACTTATGGAACATATGAGCAGCATACTTTTTATGGCCGTTGTACTGGGTGTCATCGGCGGCATTACGCCGGGGCCGCTGTTGATCCTGGTTGTGTCGGAAACACTCAAGTATGGTACAAGAGAGGGAATCAGAGTGGCCCTTGTACCGGCCATTACGGATCTTCCCATCGTTATGGCATCGGTCTATTTGGTGTCCATATTATCGAATTTTTCTGTCTGTCTGGGTACAGTGGCGCTGGCGGGAGGTATCTTCCTGTGCTATTTGGGCTACAAGAGTATGATATTT
>JAFDDL010000419.1 GCA_019310865.1 Deltaproteobacteria bacterium
TCAAAAGGGGATTGATCTTTTTGATCTCCGCGTCCGAAAATCCGAGTTTCTCGAGGGTAGCGGGCCGGAAATTTTCCACCAGGACGTCCGACTTCTGAATCAAATCCGCCAACACGCGGCGGCCCGATTCATGCTTTAGATCGAGGGTCATGGACTGTTTGCCGGTATTGATGCTGATGAAATAGGCGGATTTTGTCTGCTCGTCATCCAGAAATGGCCCGAATTGCCTGGCGTCGTCACCACCGTCCGGGGTTTCTATCTTGATCACCTCCGCACCCAGTTCCCGTAAAATCATGGTGCAATATGGCCCCGCCAGCACACGCGTCATATCGACAACCCGAACACCTTCCAATGTTTTTCCGACCATTTAATGCCCTTTCGTTTGGACTTGTCTCACACCAATTCGATAACCGTTATTTCAGACGGCGACCCCAGACGAACCGGCGGTCCCCAATATCCGGTTCCCCGGCTCACATAAACCCAACTGTTTCGATGCCGGTATAGCCCGGCCACATATGGCTGGTCAATCTGTACAAAAAAATTCCATGGAAAAAACTGACCGCCGTGGGTGTGGCCTGAAATCTGCAAGTCATAACCGGCTTTAACCGCTGCCGGGAAACTTTTCGGTTGATGCGCCAGCAGAATTTTGGCATGGCAGCTCGGAGCGCCGGCCAGAGCCCGTACGGGATCACTGCGGTGGGATTTGAGAAATTGACCGCCGCGATAATCGGGCACACCGGCCAGGACCAGGCGGCCACGCCCCTTCTCGACCAGACGATGCTCGTTTAGCAGTACGGTGAATCCAAGTTTTTCCACATGCCGCATCCAGGCGGTCACACCCGAATAATATTCATGATTGCCGGTTACGAAATAATTACCGTATTTGGATTTTATGTTCTCGATGGGGGCAACGTCATAACTCAGATTGACCACCGATCCATCTACCAGATCGCCGGTCAAGGCAACCAAATCGGCTGACAGGCCGTTGACAACATCAACCACCCCCGCCACAAAGGGGCGTTTGATGGTGGGACTCACGTGGATGTCGGTGATCTGGACAATCCGAAAACCTTTCAAATCCGAATGAAGACCCTCTACGGGCACACGGATCCGCCTAACCTCCGGAACTTGCCTGGCCGCCGCAACGCCGTATCCGGTAAAAATACCCGCCGAGGCCATAATCCCGATATTCACACCCTTTATCAGCATGTGGCGTCGAACCCCATCGGGACCCGTTTTCCGGGCCGGCAATGGATTGCGGGAAATGCCCATCCGCTTTGCACGGCGAATCAGGCCAAGGCCCGTCCAACCGGCATCCCGAATGATCAGAAAGGTGAAGATAAAGCTTAAAAAACCCAGCCCCAGATAGGCCAGCCATGTCAATCGATCCAGCCACAGGTTTTCCAGTCCGTTAATTCTCATGATAACGGTGACCGGAGAGGTAAACAGCAGCGCCACCACCAGCAACGAAGTGCCAAAGGCATATCGAATACCCAAACCGGCAGTGGCGACCAGACGCCAGCCGATATATCCACCAAAGAGTCCCGCAAAAAGCAGGAAAAAAGACATAAACTTTATCAGTCCCCAAATATCAATCTGCATGCTGCCCCCTCTAACCGCTCATATCAGAAGACAGCTCCGAAAGCCAGTAGGCCCCCCCTATCAATTCGTGCACGCGCACGTGAACGTGAACGTGAACGAGACACATCCTGAAAATCCAATGCCGATGCGCCCCCTTGACATCCAATCCGATATTTGGCACTGTCTCTGCAATCAAAAGACCCCTGTCAAATCACAAATGACAAAGTTCTAAGGCCAGGCTGATGCTGCGATTTTTCAAGAAATACCTCCTTCCCGGATTCGTTTTTCAATCGACGATCATCGGCGGCGGCTATGCCACCGGACGCGAAATCGTGGAATTTCTTCTCCCGAGCGGCCCCACCGGCGGCCTGCTCGCCATGACCGTTTCAGCCCTGATCTGGAGTGTCGTCTCGGCTGTGAGTTTTGAACTGGTGAGACTTTCGGGGACCTATGATTATCGAACCTTTTTTAAGGGATTGTTGGGAAAATTCTGGTTTACGTTCGAGCTCTCCTATTTTGTCCTGCTGATTCTGGTTCTGGCTGTCATCGGTGCCGCAGCGGCCGACATCAGCGAAAGCAATTTCGGCCTGAACGGAACCGTTGGGGCGCTGCTGCTCATGGCCGCCATCGGTGTCATTGTCTTCTTCGGAACATCTCTTGTTGAAAAGGTCTTGTCGGGATGGTCGTTCGTGCTCTACATCACCTACCTGATCCTGGTGTTCTGGCTAGTATCCCTTCACGGTGATACGATTCTGAATAATTTCAAGTCGTATCAAATCGGCAGCTCCTGGCTGCTGGACGGCATCACCTATGCCGGCTACTCGACAGTGGTGATTCCGGCAATTTTCTTCTGTCTCAAGCATATCGAAACACGAAAAGAAGCGGTGATTTCCGGGCTGCTGGCCGGTCCCATCGGAATCATTCCGGCAATCTTTTTTTATGTCGGCATGATGGCCTTTTATCCGGAAATAAGCGATATCGCTGTTCCGGTGAATTTTTTGATACAGCAGATCGATGCGCCTGTTTTCAACCTTATCTTCCAGATCGTTATCTTCGGAACCTTTATCGAAACCGGCACGGCATTCCTGCACACGGTTAATGAACGGGTGAACCAGTACTATCAGGAGAAAAATCAGCACATGCCCAGATCAGCCCGCCCCATCATCGCCATCGCATTAATGACCCTGGCCGTTTTCGGCGCGGACAGGTTCGGTATCGTCAACCTGATCGCCAAGGGATATGGGGGCCTCACCTGGGTGTTTATCGCCATTTTCGTGGTGCCGGTATTGACCTGGGGGCTGGTGAAAATCAAGAAAATCGGGGATTCGGCTCCCGTTCGAACACTCGCCGGTTAACCCGCTCCCGTTCGAACACTCGCCGGTTACCCACCGGGCGTACAATACTTCAGCAACAATCTAGGGATATTTCCTAATTAAATCCTCCAAATTCCGTAAATCCGCTGCCCACAACGACGGCATTGTCCGGCCTGCAACCCCGTAACCGCCGTCTTGTATCCCACCCGCTGAATCAATGTGTGCTTGCATTCGGGGCAATAGGTATGCGCAGCCGGGTGTTCCGGAACGTTATTGATGTACACGTGCAACAATCCTTCCTGCAAAGCGACGGTTCGTGCCGCCTCCAGGGTGGCCATGGGCGTGGGGGGAATGGATTTCAATTTATAGCGCGGATAAAAACGGATGAAATGAAGCGGAACGGCAGAACCCAACGACGCCCTGATCCACCGGCTCATGGCCCGTATCTGTTCCAGGTCGTCATTCTTCCCCGGTATCACCAGGTTGACGATTTCAGTGTGGATCCGGTGCTCCCGTAGCCGCAAGAGCGTGTCGAGAACCGGCTGAAGCCTGCCTCCCGTCAACTCCCGGTAGATATCATCATTGAATGCCTTGAGATCGATACAGGCCGCGTCCAGATACGGTGCGATATTCGCCAGGGGTTTTTCGTTGACATAACCGTTGGAATGCAAGGTGTTGAGAAGGGGTCGATTTTTTGTTTTTCTGCCGATGTCGGTCATGTATTCAAAAAATACTACCGGCTCCACAAAGGTGGATGCAACGGCGCTGCATTCGAACGTAAGGGCCTGATTCACAGCGGCTTGCGGGGACAGAAGATAATTGTAGGTCTCTTCCGGCCGGGCCCGGGCATTCTCCCAGTCCTGGCAGAATTTGCAATCGAGGTTGCACCCTGCGGTGGCAAGGGAATAGGTCTTCACACCGGGAAGAACATGGTAAAGCGGTATCTTCTCGATGGGATCGATCTGGATGGCACAGGGATTGCCGTAAACAAGGGAGTAGAACCGACCACCAACGTTTTCCCGGACATCGCACCGCCCTCTGTCCCCGTCCCTAACCTCGCAGTGGTGAGGGCACAGTTCGCATCGAACGCTCAGATTGGCCATTGGGGTATAATAGGGAGACAGCTTTCGCCCCACGGCCCCCTTTTTCAGTTCAACGGCACCGGATGAGACGCTGGTGAGCGGAATCACCATTAAGCCGGCACCTGCAGCGCAGCGGGCACATTGATACATAAAATCCCGACGGCTCATGGGTTTCGGTCCATTGATCAAAATACGATCGGCTTTTTCTGTGATACCGCGCCGCATATTTATCCCTCACCTGCACCGATCTGGTATCGAGG
>JAFDDL010000018.1 GCA_019310865.1 Deltaproteobacteria bacterium
GCCAGTTCAGCACTACCACCATCATAATCAATACTGACAACCGTAGGCTTTCGGCCGGTATGTTTCCTTAAATATTCGATTACAGCGGGAGTTGTGTCCTGACCGACATCCTCGATGTGATAGATCATTCTAGGAATAATTCGCTCGACAAGAACCATGGAAAACGCCGCATCCTTGTAAACAACATCCAATACCTCCGAAAAGTGGGTTGCATCCAGAGACATAGAAAGACTGTCGAGCGGATTTCCGACTATGGAGCCGACATCCAGTATTTGCCGACGCAACGCATCCCGGCTCGCCTCGGAAAGGTCAGGCACTTCGAGCCCCTCAGCTGAAACGATATCGCCTGCGATAACGATTCTGCCACCGCCGCCGCTACCGACGAAAACCCCGCTTCTCTGCGGCGCCGACAGCATACTCACGGCAATCAACGCATCCATCCATTCCTCGATGGTTCGAACCAGGATAACGCCGGTCTGCCGGGAAAAGGCTTCCCAGGCAGCATCACTTCCCCCCATGGCGCCCGTGTGAGAGGCCGCTGTTTTTGCCCCGGTCTCGGTTCGCCCCCCCAAAAGAAGGACAATGGGCTTTTTCAGATTGACTTCTTTGGCAATTTTGAGAAACCGCCGCCCATCCCCTACACTTTCCAAGTACATGCCGATGATCTCAATCGCATCGTCCTGAGCGAAATATTCCAGGTAATCACATCCATCAAGTACCGTCGCATTACCGAAACTGACCGCCTTTTCAATGCCCAGGTTAAGAAAAGTTGCATATTCGGTGATACGCTGGGTAATCCCGCCGCTTTGTGAAATAATCCCCAATGGGCCCGATTTGCCAGGGCTTTCACCATATAGTGTCAACCCGGATGGTGGGCAATATGGTCCCAAGCAGTTGGGCCCCATGACCAAGAGACTATTTTGTTTGGAAATCCGTAGAATCTCCGCTTCCAGCGCGTTGCCTTCCGGAGTGCTGATTTCACCAAAGCCGGCAGACAGGAGATGAATATGTTTTAATCCAATTCGCCCACAGGTTTCCAGCAGGCCTGGAACGCGGCCGGCCGCCAGAGACACAATGGCCATATCCGGGACTTCCGGCAGGGCCTCCAGGTCCGGATAGACCTGAACCCCCATGATCTCTTTGGCTTTTGGGTTTATGGGATATACTTTTCCTTTATATCCACACTCTATAATTCGGCTTAAATAACTAGCTCCGCCAAAATTAAATCTTTTGCTTGAAACACCAACAACAGCAATGCTTTGGGGATTGAAAAATTTATCTAAATCTCTATTGGAAATTTTCATCATATCAGCTTTCCGAGTTTCCAAGTATGACCAGTGCATCCACTGCCACCGGTTGATTCATTTGAAATTTGACCGGATTGATGTCGATCTCACTAATTTGCTCATATTCCAGTCCAATTTGTCCAAGGGTCATCAACATATCGGCTAAGGCATCCCGGTCGACAGCCGGTTTACCCCGAACCGGGCCTAAAACATTTTTTCCCTTGATTTCATCCAGCATACCCATGGCATCCATTCGGGTGAGGGGCGCGATTCTAAATGAAACATCCTTAAGGATTTCGGTAAAAATACCGCCCAGCCCAAACATGACACAGGGCCCAAATTGGGCATCCCGATTAAAGCCCATCACCAGCTCTCGATCCCCTTTGATCATTTGCTGAACAAGAATCTCGTTCACGGGTGCTTGCCTGCAGGACATCAGCCTTTCATAGGCCTGTCGGACTTCCGCCTCAGTTCTCAAATCGACCGCAATGAGGCCCAGTTCACTCTTATGGCTCAGTGTCTCTCCAGAACCCTTTAACACCACCGGATATCCGATATCGGCCGAAACGGCGACGGCATCATCTACCTGACTGACAACCTGTTCGACGGTGGTTAGCATACCGTGCTCGGCCAAAAACCGTTTTGAATCATGTTCCGACAAAGCCTTGGCGCCTTTTTCAATCGCAATCTGAATAATTTCCACGTTGCTTTTCTCCCATTATACCTTTCCGGTGTGATTCCAATATGCTTCCTTTAGACGGCGTTTGAATAGTTTACCAGTCGGTGTTCGGGGCAGTTCTTCTCGAAAGTTGATGCTTTTAGGGGATTTTATTTTGGAAAGATGCTTGTGACAAAAGGCGATGAGCTCGGCCTCCAGTCCCGGACCGGAATCGGCCATATTTTTCGGTTGCACAACACCCTTGACCTCCTCGCCGAACTCTTCATTGGGAATCCCAAACACCGCCACATCCATCACTTTTGGGTGAGTGATGAGAACATTTTCCGCCTCCTGAGGGTAAATATTCACTCCACCGGAAATGATCATGTCGGCTTTTCGATCCGTCAGGTAGAGATAGCCCTCTTCATCTACATAACCGATGTCTCCCATGGTCGTCCATCCCTTTGCAGTGGTGGCAGCCGCAGTCTTTTCCGGATCGTTATAATACTTGAAAGGCTTTCCGTCCGAGAAATAGACCGTGCCGACCGTTTCAGGCGGCAACTCCTTCTCATCATCATCAAGGATGTGTATTTCGCCTATAACCGCGCGACCCACTGATCCCCTATGGGCAAGCCACTCCTGGGAAGTAATGATGGTGCTTCCATTTCCTTCGGTGCCTGCGTAATATTCCATTAATATGGGCCCCCACCATTCCATAATCTGTTCTTTGACTGGAATGGCAATGGGTGCAGCACCGTGAATCGCCACCTTCATACTGGACAAATCGTACTTTTTTCTTTCAGATTCGGGCAGATTTAGCATTCGAACAAACATGGTCGGTACCCAGTTGGAATGGGTTACACCATATTTTTCGATCAACAAAAGCGCCTGGGTTGCATCGAATTTTTCCATAATGATCAATGTACCGCCAAATCGATGAACCATTAAGGAAAATCTCAACGGGGCAGTATGATATAGAGGAGCCGGCGAGAGATAAACCATGTCGCCGTTATAACCGTAGCTTTCAAACCAAGCAATAGCTGCCGGATCCAACTCACCGACGGCGCCTTCATCGTCGTCCAAGTCCCATACAACAATCCCCTTGGGGCGGCCAGTGGTACCGGATGAGTAAAGCATTTCGGCGCCTCCTCTTTCATCCGGCAGCGGCGTTGTTGGGCACTGTTCGGTCAACTTTTCATAGGCACTGTAGCCCGAAATAATGCCATCCACCATAAGCCGGTGCGCCACCTTGGGAATCGTGTTGATTAACAACCCGGCGACGTTGCCCATGGCAAGGGATGTGAGAAAAACTTTGGCGTTGCAGTCGTTTACGATATACGTAACTTCGTCTGCAGTCAAATGACGACTGATGGTTGTATAATAGAGCCCGGTTCGCTGCGCTGCCCAGACAATTTCCAGGAACCGGACGTTGTTTTCCATTAAAATAGCGATATGGTCTCCGGTTACCAAACCGAATTTTCGGAAAAGATGGGCACAGCGGTTGGCACGTTCTTCAAGTTGCCCGTAGGTGACCACCTCACCGCTCTCTGCCATAATATAAGCCGGTTTGTTGGGTGTTTTTTTGGCATAACTCCTGGGAAAATACATCTTCGTTACCCCTCAGCAATTTAATTCAAAGTCAATTTTATGATAAATCGGCCTGTAATTCAGCCGATGCCTCCTTTAAAGAATTCATGGATGTCGCGCGTTTCCCACGTGTTTCAATGCGGCGCCGGATAATCGTATGCCGGCGGTGATCGATGGGGAAGAACCAAACCGTGATACTGGAAACTGCCAGAAAGATCGCCGGCAGGATAAACGTCGTGAAAGCAATTCCGAAAATAGCGAATCGCGAATTGGGTCCCGCCACTGTATACCCAAAGGCGCTGACCATCATGAAACCGAGTCCGGCGCCAAGGGCAATGCTCAATTTGCTAATCAGCGTCATTGTTGAGAAATAGCTGGCCGACCGGTTGACACCGGTTTTGAGGATGTCGTAATCGATCACATCACCCAGCACCGCCATGGGCGCGACATAAATGATGGCCGTGAATATCGACTGGATGGTAATCAGCACAAGAAAGGGTATCAACGATGCCTCACCGGGATCTAAAAGAGGATACAAGATGAAGACAATCGCCATGATTCCCTGGCCGACCGCCCAAGCCTTGTGCTTGCCGTATTTATAGATAATTTTTAACCAAAATGGGATGGCTATAAACGCGGATATGGCACTAATTACCAACATATAGGGAAAGAAACGTCCGAGTTGCAAATAGCTGTCGCAATATAAGTACGTAAGCGCCTGGCACATGCCTAAGCCCAACCAGGTCGGAAATAATACGACGCAAAAGTACCAAAAAGGCTTGTTTCCCTTGACTGAGTACAATAGACCCTTAACGGACGGCTGTTCGGTTGCCACATGTTGGCCTTCCGGTCCCCACCGCATGGCGAACAACGCGATGAGCGGGATGAGCACCACCAGAAATATTGCGACGGCCTTGAGCGTTTCAGGCGTGTAGCCCTGGGTTGCAAATATGGGGACCAACGGAATAATCGCGACCGTCAGTAAGCCCAGTTGTGAAAATAGACCAACAAAGCTACTGATGCGCGATCGCTCATCGTAATGGTGCGATATCTCGGTACCCCAAGCCCGATGGGGAATATCAATGATCGTGTACGCCAGAAAACCCAATAGGTACCAGACCAAAAAATACAGCGCACCCGAACCTTTGTTGGGCACAAACAGGCAATATATCGACACCATGGCCAGGATGAGGCCACCCAGAACCCAAGGTTTACGTTTGCCCAGCGGTGACTTCGTAATATCCGACAGATAACCAATCAACGGATCGGTTACCGCATCGAACAACCGCCCGACGATGAGGATTGTACCGACCACCGTCAGACTAATACCGGCGTACTTGGCATAGAAGGTGGGAATAATGGCCATCATCGGGTATAGAATTGCACCGCAAATCAAGATGGGTGTGGCGTAGGCAAACAGCCGCGAGAACGGAACACGTTGATCGGACATAATAAACCTACCTTCTTTCTTTAATTTTGCTCATCTGTTGCAGGCAATAGTGCAATAGTATTCGATTTGACTGACAATCACATCAAAATTGTCCATTTCCCAAAGTCCGCAGTTGGAAATGCAGATCATCAGACCGATGGATGACCGGGGCTGCTTCATCGCCCGTATCGCGGATAAAATAGTTGATCGTCAGTGATCTTTCCTCCAAATCATAATAACCGTGCCAAAGGGTTCGCGCCGGAACTTCCCCGGCATATTGCCCTTCGCCGACGGGTTGTACGGCAGCGACGCATTCGGCATTTGCACGGATGAAATCCATGTCAAGCGGGGCGTTGTGGGCGGCAAGTCTTTTTTTCACGGTCTCAAGCCGCTCAACGGACCCCGTTACGCTCTCATGATTCAAGACCTCGTGTTCCCGGAGCGGATGGTTGGTAACCGGCAATGGGGCGCCACCGCAGTCATGAAACAGCGGCTTGTTTCCCTGCTGCATTCCCTCAAAAACAAATCCGTCTCCATGTCGATCACCGACGATATAATGAAGCGGATGCCCTATATAATAATGCATCGTGGTGAGCAGCTTCTCTTTGGCTTCATGGGCATCCTTGCAAGTTTCCAATATGTAACGGGGAAGTTGCGCGCTCCATATGCCGACACCCGGACTATGGTCCGTGAAATCACCAAAATTATAACAACAATTAGCCGGGAATTCCGTATCTATTAGGGGCAGTCCGGTTTCGTTGTCTGAAAGCAATGCCATGGTCAATCCTTCCGAGTTTATCCCATCTGTGGCAATGCCCAGCAGATCATAGGCACACATGAAGAGACTGGGGTACCCCTCGTCCGGGTATATCTCCATTAGATAGGGGTCTGTTGTGGACGCGGGTAGGCCTTCGGGATTAACCGGAAAATCGTAATTGCGACTAAACATCGCATGACCGTTGGCGGTGGTATTGTTGGGATAATAAACATTGGAGCAACCGGGCAGGGTAAACAGATGGCCAAATTCTAATTGATCCCCCAGCAGGTCTACTTCGAAAACCTCGGCCGCACCCAGCATTCTCTGATAATGGGTTGGCCAGTTTTGCTGCATGTATTCACGGTTCACCCGCGTGATAAGGGAATCGGACGACGGCATCAGGCCCATACCATGACGGTCCCCGGCAATCGCTGCCAGATGCCGACCGATATCAATTTGACTGCCGCGCAAAACAAGATGACGAACCGTGGGATAGTCCTCGGGACCGCCACCGGCAATGATTGTCTCTTTAATATCTAAGGTCATTTTGTATTTATCTCCGCTATAGTTGTTTTACCATCCGGATAGATTTCCATTTTTAGAAAACCTGGGAGTCCTTTCATTCGTACCTTGTCACGATACTTCAACAACAAATCTATTCCAAATCGGTCAATATGTGTAATACCAGCAAGTTGCAGAACAAGTTGTTTCTGGCTTTTTTCGTTTCTGACTAGAATATCTTTCAGTGTTTGAATCGATTGATAGTTCAAAACACCATCGACTTTTATGGCAATTGAATCAGAACCAAGCCCCTTTTCTTGGATATATATCATTGGTATTTCACCTCAGTTTTTCGGTTATAATTACAGCAAGTATTATGCCAAAATCTTAGATTCTAATTAATTGTATTTTATCAGGAAGTTATAAAACCAGTGTAGATGGTGCAACGATTCAAGTCTCGGTATTTCGTCATACCAACGAAATATAAAAATTGTTTGGATATTAATTTACTTTGTCATATTAATATTGTGTTTTTTCATCCTTGAATACAGTGTGTTGGGGTGAATATCTAGAAGTTTTGCCGCACCGTCGGAACCATAGATTTTGCCGCCTGTTACTTCGAGCGTCTGAATAATATGGAGACGCTCCAATTCAGCAAGTGCGACTAACGACCCATCGGAGCCCGACTGGAAATAATTCGTCTCTAAATCAGGTGTTTTAAAACGATCATTGATACTTAATATAACACCTCTTTCAACTACATTTTCCAACTCTCTGACATTTCCAGGCCAATTATTAGCCGACAGGACATCCATATCAGCTTTTGAAATACCTTCTATGGCTTTCCCCATTTTTGCCGAATAAATTTTCAGAAAATACCGGACCAATAACGGAATATCTTCTTTACGTTCCCGAATAGGTGGCACATTGATGGGAAACACATTCAGTCTAAAATAAAGATCCTCACGAAATTTTCCCTCGTTGATGAGTTTCCCAAGATCACGATTCGTTGCCGTTATTAAACGAAAATCAGAAGCGAGTGTTTCTTTTCCACCAACCCGCTCAAACTCTCTGCTTTGGATAACTCTCAACAATCGGATTTGCACCTCCAGAGAAACATCGCCGATTTCGTCAAGAAATAAGGTCCCATTGTTGGCCAATTCGAACCGGCCGGCTCTTTTTTCCGTAGCACCCGTGAACGCACCCTTTTCATGACCGAAAAGTTCACTTGCGATTAACGTATCTGGAAATGCACTACAATTTACCCGAATAAAAGGACCATCCTTTCGTGGACTTGTGCGATGGATCGCTCTTGCGATTAGTTCCTTGCCAACACCTGTCTCTCCATAAATTAATACGGTTGCATCGGTACCGGAAACACTGTCCACATCCTTTAAAACACGCTTGATAGCGCTGCTTTTTCCAATGATTCCCTCAAAATGGATGCTGTCAAGATGTTGCTCTTCAAAGTATTGTTTTTCCTCTTTGAGTTTCTGGTTAAGGGTATTTATCTCTTCGTAGGCATTCACATTGTCCAGTGCAATGGAAGCTTGTGCAGCGAAATACTGCAGGATTTCAAGATCGCTTTTTTTAAATTTATTGGAAAACAAGCGGTTGTCATGATAAAGCACCCCGACCACCTTGTCCCTGAATTTCATGGGCACACAGATGCAGGATTTGATGACACCGGATTGCGGGTCGGTTTTTTTCTGATCCGGATTTACCGGAAAAATGCGTCCTTTTCCAGTCGAACCGGTTTTCTTAATCGTTTCCATGGAGAATTTAAAATTTGGGTGAGCAATATCGTCGGCGACCAGGTTTCTTGCCGCTCTCAGTTTTAGCTCAGATGAAGTCGCGTCCGTATCAAGCATAAAAATTGCACCACGCTCCGCGCCAGTAATATAATTTGCCTTTGAAATGATATGATGAACCAACTCCTTATTGTCTCTGATCGTCGATATATGTTGACTTAACACCATGATCTCTTTCAGAAGCTCTCTATCCGTAAACTGGTCTTTAACCAATAATCTTAGGCTCTTGGGAACCATATCCGCTCCGACTGAATTCACGATCTCTTTGGCCTTTTTTTTCGCCCGTTGCGCTTTATCCATGGCGCCCTTGGCTTTGTATTCTTTTGAAAGCTCCAAAAGCGTCTGAGCCTGTAATATCTTGTATCCCGATTTTTCTTGACATTTTAATGCATTCTCAAATGCGTGAATGACTTGATCCTGCGGTTTGCCGTTTAACCGTAGAATAAGACCTTTATAATAATAACCACTGCTCTTGGCGAATAAGTTCCGGCTATTGATTGCCCGATCAATTTCTCTTTTTAAGGAAAGATTTCCAATACGGGGAAGTTCCTTTTTTTCCATCGCCCAACACAAATCAGCCAAACCAACAATAGGTGTTCTGATCACATCCTCGTTGGGCATCTTCTCGATGAACCGTTTTATGTAGTCAACGCTTTTATTTATCTGATTTTTCTTATAAAATACATTGGCCAATAATACCAAAGTGACAATTTCAAGCCATTGGTTTTGAACTTTAATTGCAGCTGAAAGGCCCTTTTCAAGGTAACTAATCGCCTCTTCTACTCTGCCATACGCGAGAAGGAGACTTCCGATAGTATGGCTTGACTGACATAAAATGTAATGATTCCCTTTGTTTATGCTATTTTTATAAATCGAATCCAGTAAACCAAAACCGTGTGTCACATTTCCAGTGTGTACGTAAGCAGCACCTATCGTAAGAGCTCCCATTGACGAAAAATGCCCATGGGGATATCTTTCCACGTCTTCCATAATCATTTCATAATGGTTGACAATCTCTTTAAGAAGCCCTTGATTAAAAAGATAAAATATGTAAAAAGCAGCACAAGCTCGTCGTAAATAGTCATCATTAATTTCCTTAGCCAGTGAAAATCCTTTTTCAAAATGCTTGAGGGCATTTGAATAGTTCGAAAGAAACCATTCATTTTTCGCCAGATGCAATTCTAAAAAGACGGTTTGCCTTTTCATACCGTTGCGCTGGGCCATGATAAGCGCATTTTTCAGAGCGGGTATTATTTCTTGTGATTTTAAGGTCGCCTCGACGATTTTGGAAATGTTGATTGCCGCTTTTATATACAGATCAATTTCCTCAGCACCCTCTTTTTCAGCAAGATCTTCTAAAATTTTTTTGTAACATTTATGGGCATCTTCATAACGATTGCTAGATCGATAAATATCACCTGCCTTTAATAGAAACCGGCAGTTGGAAAGGGCGTAATTGAGATGAAGCAGGCAACAGGCGATTGAATGTATCTTTTCATAATTATCGATAGGTGTTTTTAATAAAACAGATGCTATTTTCCTATACATTAACGCTTTTTCATGGATATCAAGAGTATCTTGAAACCGCTTTTTCCGCGTATCGTTTTTAAAGCAATAATACTCAATATTTTCTTTTATAACAATATGTTGATTCATGGCCTCATCAAAAATCGAAAGAATTATCGAAGCGCTCAATTCAGTCAGTTCGATAATCCAGTCTATGGAAAATGATCCTTCAAAAAGAGAACATATTGCCATAACCCTATCAAAATCATCTATCACAGCAGAATTGAGTGTTGAAGGCTGCAACTTGCTCGTCACCGCCAAGGCTTCTACAGCGGATTCTATCTCTCGATGATTGTACCCCACAAGTTCGTTTGTATCCGGAACCAATTTTTCTCCACTATCATTGGATTCAAGCATATCAAAACTTTCCATGAGATCATGAATCAGTCCTTTATCGTTTATGACGCTTTTGATTTTTTGGAGCATTAAGCGAGTTGCGCTATAACTAATACCTAATTTCTTAGACAATGCTGCGGCTGAGAGGTTCTTTTTTCCTGCGGTGATTAAATTGAGTGCCCAGAACCAAAAACGCAGTGGGGTTCGTGTTCTGTGCATCACCGATCCGGCAGTCAAGGATGTCTGAGCTCCACAGCCTTTGCATTCTAGTTGCTTTCGTTTAGGAAGATCATAATATTTATGGTGCCCGCAGTAAGGGCAGCTAAATCCACGGGGCCAACGGACTTTAAACAGGTGCTGTTGACAAATATAATCGGTTTCGAATCTACGCTTAAATTGTTCAAAAGATTGATTGTTATCGGTTGCATACATGTCGCTTTCCTAACTTGTGTTTTTGAAGTTTATACAGGAAGCCTCAAGGTCAGTGTCTTTAACTAATGCCTTCGGTATTGGTTCAAGATAACAGCCTTCCGGTTTTAAGTCAAATATTGCTTTGCCTTGACATTAAGGGCATTAGAGTTTCCGGTATTAAACCTATATTCCGGTCTATTATAATGGAAAGGCCAAAGCACATACCAGGTAAAACAGGTGCTTCCGGCTATACAAAAATGGTTCGGATTCCACCAAAAGTTCATCGAAAACTTGCTATCCGGGCAGCAGCGTCCGGTGTCAGTTTGAACCGACTATCTGTCTGCATGAAATGACCGAATACAATGTCTGGATTGACTGGAAGCGGGGACCATGGTACGGCATCAGTATCAATAACAATATACCGATAGGATATGACCATGACTGACCAAACCGATCTGCCCAGCGTTTCCATGGCTAACACCAAAAAGGAGCTGCTCGATGCCTATGTGACGGCTAAAAAGCGGTCTGAGAATTTAAACAAAGATTTACTGGATGCGGAAAAAGCGCGCAAACGGATGGAAAAAAAGGTGGCTTCGGCAACTGCCGATGCGCAAGCCGCTCAGGATCCGATCAAGCGCCTGCAAGATCTGCGCGGGTCGATAAGCCGCGAATTGACCGATCTGGCGGAGCGATTCGAGACTGAAATCGACACCTACCGTAAAATCCAGTCCGCCATCGACTCCAAGAAGGAGGAGCTTAACACGCTTTACGAGGTGGAGACCGCCGCATCCGATCTCGCCGCTCTGATCGACGCCCAGAGGGCCAAAAAAGAGCGGTTCGAGCAGGACATGGCAGCCCGGAAGAATACCTTCGAGTCCGAAATGCAGGACAGGCGTACCCAGTGGCAACATGAAAAGGCCGATCAGGATCGAACGGCCAAGGATCAGGCTGAAACGTTAAAGAAACAGCGCCTGTGGGAAAGGGAAGAGTATGAGTACACCTATACCCGCGAAAAAGAGCAGCGAAAAAACACCCTGGAAGACGAGTTGCAGGCCCTTGAAAAGGAGATCACTTCAAAACGCAGTGATTTCGAGAACGAAATCCTGCACCGTACTGCCGAGCTTGACGGCCGGGAAGAATCCGTTGCCGGCCGCGAAAAAGAGATGACGGCCCTGCAAAAAGAGGTCGAGAGTTTTCCGAAACGCAACGAAGCCGCTATACACAAGGCGGTGGGGGACAATACGGAAAGGCTCACCCGTGAGTTTGAGAGTCAAAAGGAACTCATGGCGGCCCGCTTCGAAGGTGAAAAAAATGTTCTTTTGGGTAAGATCGAAGCCCTTGAAAATATGGTCACTTTCCAGGGGGATCAGGTCAGCGACCTGTCCAAAAAGAGTGAACAGGCTTACGAAAAGGTTCAGGATATTGCCAACAAGGCGGTCAGCGCTTCCCGGCACGATAATTATCCAAGACCGGTTGCGCAAACCACCGTTTCTGTAAAGGATGACAGCCACGCCTGAAAGGATGAAAAGGAGACTGAGTTATGAAAGATCTGCTTGTTGAAATGGCAAAGTCTCTGGTTGATAATCCTGAACAGGTAAAGGTTGTTGAGGTTAAAGGTCGGAATGCCCAGGCCATGAGAACCATATTGACTTCAGCTTCAGGTAAGTTGAAAAAAACCATAGTCCTGGAGATTATAGAATAAGGGGTGTCTAAGTAACAATGATAAAAAAAATCATATCAGGCGGTCAAACAGGTGCTGATCAGGGCGCCTTGGATGCTGCCATAGAGCTTGGTATTCCATACGGAGGCTGGATACCGAAAGGTAGGCTTACAGCGGATGGTCCCTTACCGGATATTTATAAGATGATGGAAATGTCTACTGATAGATACAAGGATCGTACTGAGCAGAATGTTATAGATTCTGACGGCACCTTGATTGTTTCAAGAGGCCGGCTCACTGGTGGTTCAGCATTTACAAAAAAAATGGCCAAGAGACATAATAAACCTTACCTTCATATCAACCTCAAAAAAAAAGCAACTTTCTTTGCAACTCCGGAAATCATAAAATGGGCAGAGGAAAACGATATCGAAGTTCTGAATGTAGCCGGCCCAAGAGCAAACAAAGATCCTTTTATTTATAACGATGTAAAAAAGATCATTGAAGGGGTCTATCATTTTAGTATTTTTGATCCAGATATGGATTTTGTGAATCTTCCCCTTTTTGATGAGATAAAAATAGATCCGGCCAATAGGCCCAATACTGTTGAAGAGGCCGTAGAAAGTACTATCGGTGGGATGTCTTTACAGGAAAAAGTCGCAGTGGCTAATTTAACAGATAAGGATCTGATCATTCTTGAGGGGATATTGTTTTTCTACGTATCAATGTTGCTTGAGGAATGGACTGTAAATGAAGAACTGCTGGAAGCTTGCAAGTCATCTGCCGGCACTGATTTGGATGCAGCTGAAGCATCAGCTATAATCTTAGATGAGATTTGGAAAGAGCTGAAAGTAACACATAGATTGAGGGTTTTAGAATGATGACGCCGTTGGGAAAACTTTCTCAATGATACCGAAAAGATAGTTCCAGATCAAATAGCATGGGCAACAGCAATGGTCAAAACGGTATCGTCCGTAAATATTGCTGTGGACGGTATTAAACCAAAATCAGTGTGTTTGATTGGGTGGGCCTCAAACCGAGCACCTATCATATCTCCAGCTATTGCACCAATCATTGGGCTTCCTTTATTTTTTTTTAGCCATATCAGATTGGTGTTCAATAGCTTCGCGCCTGGCCCCTTCAAAGCCGAATTTGCTCACAGAAAAACTTTTCGTTTTGCTTTGATTATTTTCTAACCAACTGGCCACCCAAAAACCAGATCTCCATTTATAGATAGAACCGTCTTTCTTTCGTCTGCGTGTTATATTTTCAGCATAATGAATTCCAGGCCCATCGGATTTATTATCATTTTTAGGGGTTTTACCGGGTAACCATCTTTGTTTCGACACCGAAAATTCGGGATGCTCTTTTTCATAAAAATCCCGCCATTGCTGGGCCCAGAAAAGCGCTTCCTCTTCACCGTCGATATAATCTTCAAACGGAAAATATTCTTGACCCACTATTTTCGGATGCTGGGTAGCGGGGTCGTATTCGATAAACCGAACCCACCAGCTTTGTTTCACCCGGCTAATGCGGCGCATCGGGTCAATATTAATGTCATTCGACTTTTTTGCGTTTCGGATCACAGATGATAAAGATTTTTAGCTTGGTCGGCAGCAACTATACGGGTCTGTTTAATGCCGGTATGAGAATCTATGGCACTGAGATCATTCAGAATGGTAGCTTCAATTACCCTAGCTTCTTCAAAATCCCAGGCCGCCTGATAGTCAAACCAATGCCCCTTTGGGTCTCTGGATTGAACGACAAACTTCACCATGTAATGTACCTCGTTTTTCATATTATGTGGGCATTGTCGTTTATGTTGGTCAACATCATTTATAACTATGATCAGAAATTGTCAATTGATTTTTTCGCATTTCGGTCAATGTGTCAATATGCGAAAACAACTTAATAATTGGGTGATATAGATTCTGTAATTGGTTAATATTATTCATATTAGGAAAAGGATACGAACAAAAAACCAATACAAACTCAAGGCAGCAACCCAACGGACTTTTCATGCTCAAATCTTGAAGGCGGGGCCAAATGCGCCCCTGATTGCAAACAAAAAAATCAATTATTCCAGCGAATACGGGTTTTCGGGAAGGACAGGGTGCTTCTATCGGGTAAATGCCCATCTTTTAGTTTACTTCAGATGCTCTTCCGTGTACAGGGAGAGCTCGATCATCCGTTCAAGAAGTTCGTCTGTCGGCAAGCCGGGGAAATTATGGCGAACCAGTTCTTTGCAGAACAGCCGGCAAATATAGCGAAGTTTTCGGCTTTTTTGCTTCCCGGCGTAAACGAAATCTCTGTGGCCGTTGTTGATTACGATCACGTTTTTGTCCACATCGAATCTTGAACGCCACATCTCTCCAGGTGCCCGGCGATAGGTATATCCCGGTAACCCTTTTCGAGCCCCCCCTGACCCGGCCGATTGTTCCATGAGGGAATCGGTGACGGTGATCAAGGCCTCATCTGTGCATGTCGTCCCCCCCTGGCGAACGATGACCCTCAAGGTGGTCAGGCACGGCTCCAAAGGCGCCGTAAATTCCACGGAGCCGTCATCGTTTTCCTGGAGTTGTCCCTCACCGTCGATAATCTCCCAATGATACAACAGATCCTCCAAAACGGTTCGACGTGAGCGATCCCGGCATACCGCACGGAATTTCTTGCGTTTGTCCACCGGAACCACGCAGGAATTCGGTGAAATGACCACACTGAACAGCGGGCCGGCAAATTCAAAAAACGCGACTTGGTTCCTCTCATCTCTGTCAGACTCAGAAGCAGCTTCGCGCCCGGCACCTTCCCGACCATTCTCTCCAGGAGCAATCACAGATCCGCTTGAAAATAACGGATCAATCTTCCTTCGAGTTTTCCTGGCATGAATATCGAACCAGTCGTAGTCCTCCTGGGGAAGGCGCAGAAAGGCCTCCCGAAGGGCACGTTGAACTTTGCGCAAGACCAGCCTGCTGGAGCGTTCTTCTTCCGCCTTGCGTTGCTCCTCGATTATTTTCTGCAACTGAGTTTCAACGGGTTCCAGGGCTTGGCAAAACGCATCGAAACGGTCATCATGAATGATTCCATGACGCGTCCCGGGCGTGAGATTCAGGTATGGTGCATCGATAATGCCTTGTAGATATCCGGCGGTCCATGGCTCTTTTTGGAAATAATCCAGTTCGGTAATCGACGGCATGACCCGCGTGCCGCGTCTATACAATCCCACCCGGTTGGTGGAGCCGGGATCGGTCAGGTACAGCTCCAGATAGATATCACCCGGCGCCATCTCGGCGGGTTTCAGTTCATGGATCAGTCGCCCGGTGAACTGTCGCGGAACCACAAGGTACTCAGCCCTGGCTGTCCGATCCACGACGGTTATCTTGACGCCCGAATTCTTAATCCGGTCCCTGAGTTCAGAGGCCAGAAAGCGTTGGATTTTTTCACCCGTCAGTGTCCGCAAACCCGGCAACAGCGGATAGACCGTCAATTCCGTCCCCTTGAAGGGGAACATGACACGTTTTTTATAAACCTCGAAATCCTGTGAGTCCTTAGCCATGGACATTTCGTAGGTGTTGACATCGTCCCCGCAGGAGGTAATCCTCAAGTTCAGACCGATCGTCCAGAAACTGAGCAGGCCGATCCCGAATTCGCCCTGGATTCCCGGTTCACCCTTTGCCTTTAACTGCCGCTTGATGGAATCGCATATGTGCGTTGCCACATATCGAAAATTCGGCAACCCATCTTGATCTTTAGGAATACCGTCACCATCATCGCTAACCTTGAGATAAAATTCCCCCTTCTTTTTTCCTCTGGAGATAACGATCCAGTGATCCGCGATACGCAACTTACCGGTAACAGTACCTTTTTTCCTTTTTTTTTGAGCAGATTTGGCCATCACCGGCCTCCTTGTTCTGTAACAACCTATCACCGTCGATGCAGGGACGCTTTTTGCCCTTCGGAGAGGGCACGACACCGTAAAAACCGGGACCTTAAGGTAAGAATTCGCTTTTTCGGATCGGAGTATGGCAAAAGGCCCGTTATGTGTCAATAATGATGTTGATACAGAATGTTGTATGACCCAAGCTATAGAAGAATCGGCAATGACCCGAAACTCGTATTTGTTGAAATATCTGAGAACTGTATTCCTGAAGGCGAACGTCGATCTATTTTCCACATATGAGATTCGGGAACCACAGACCGGCAGGGACATCGGTAATTAAAGTTGACCATACACATTAAATGTGTGTAGTATGTAAAGGATGCATAAAGGAGGGACACATGCGGACAAATATTGATATAGATGATACTTTACTTGAAGAAGCTTTTTCCGTCACTGGTGCGAGGACAAAAAAAGAGTTGATTCATGAAGCATTAAGAGAATTTATCAAACTAAAAAAACGAAAAGATCTTTCAGAATTAGCCGGCTTCATTGAGTTCTATTCCGGGTATGATCATAAGAGACTGAGGGAAACCCGCGAATGATTCTCGTCGATACATCTGTTTGGATCGAGGTTTTGAAAGACAAAACAGGCAATGTGGTCCGGAAATTTCGAGAGCAAATCGGCAAGGAGATCGTTGTTTTCAGCCGCTTCATTCAACTTGAACTTCTTCAGGGGGCTAAAAACGAGCTTGAATGGCGACGACTGGATGAGTATTTAGAAACTCAGTATTATCTTGAAACAACTGAGAGCACATGGAGGCATGCGGCAAGGATCTACTTTGATCTCAGAAAATCAGGTATTACTGTAAGAAGCCCCATTGATTGTTGTATTGCTTGCATTGCTTTAGAATCGCAGGCTCTTCTTTTGCACCGAGACCGGGATTTTGAAAAAATTGCCGACGTCAGGTCTTTTGATAATAAATTCTTCATATTCTGATAATAATCCACAAAAATTTGAATTTCGACTTTTGCACTAAAATGCCATCGTTATCCTGCTGTCCTTCCCGAAAACTCGCATTCATTGGAGGTGTTTTTAGCCATGATTAAAGAAATTGTATGGAATAAGTATTTGGAAAAGGAAGGATTGGATAAATATCCGGAGATTGTGAAATTATTCGATTCTGATTCGGAAGCGATTAAGTTAGTTAAACAGGCATTGTTAAATGATCGAGTATTAAGACCGGTGTTTATGCAGGTATTGCCTGATGAGAAAACTGGAAAGATGGAAATTTGCAATCAAACGTTAGCGGCCGAAAAGATAAAAGGGGATAAGACGCTTGCTGATTATATCATGGAAAACAAAGGCATTTTTCTATGTGGTAAGCCTAAGGTGGCAAATGAAATATTGACGAGAGGGGGTAAAATTATTGTTGCGATGACGGATAGACATTATGAGAAGGCCCGGTTTCCGGTTGCTAATCTACGTCAATGTTATATTCCTTTACCGGATAGAAGATTATTAGCATTCAAATCATCCGGCTTATTTCATGATCCGGTTTCTAAACCCTATAATAAGAATTCAATAAAATTTACCGGCGTTGGCGGTAAGATAGAAAAAAATAACGCTTTAACATCATTTGAAAAATTAGGTCCTTGCAGTGAAGGGTTTATTGATTTCCTGGCATATCAACCATTGAATAGTCTGCCTGATGGAAAGGGTAATTTTGAAGAGGCTGAATACGGAAATGATGGGAAAAAAGCGCTACCATATTTAATTGTTAATTGTGCAATCAGTCCACATAGGTTATCAAAGATTTTGCAGCTAGATGATGCAAGACTCTTTAAGTTGCGGAAAAGGATTTCTCCGTTATTAAGAGATCTGGCAATAAAAAGACACCGTTCAGGGAAAAAACTGATGCCGGTTTCAGAAAAGTTTTTTAATTCGGGAGAAGAAGTTATACTTTTGGAAGATTATTTTCTGTTTATAGCCGAAGAGATCGGAATCGGCACGGCCCGGAAACAAAACCACGAATTGTTTCACATTACTTTCCATGAACAAGATGTGAATATGGGTGGCCAGATGTGTGATCGTGAAGAGATGTACACCTTTGAAGACTATTTCAAAAAGAATGAAATTAAATATGTTGATCCATTTTTTGAGATAATAAAAGAGACTCATATCGGGATAAGTAAAAGAGAATGGAAAGGAAACCGGTTGCAATTATTAGAAAGTTTTTTTAGAGCTTATTTTCGGCGACTTTCTTATATTTATTTTGAACGTTGGGAGAGCTTGATTGATTATCTTGGTCATGTAATCACTTTTTATTTTGATCGTGACGATGTACGCGGACAAGATGGATTAAAAAAACTAAAAGAATGGTATCGATTAGAAAAAGAAAGAAGGTTGTAATTCAATAATCGTCTAATCCGGGCAGCCTGTCCTTCCCGAAAGATCAAACTGGTAATAAGACCCCTTCGTCAGCCAATTCAAACGCTCTGAGCTTCGTATGATCAAGCGTGATTCTCTCCTACAGCCTGAACACCTATAGCCTATATAGTGCCCGGTCATCCATCAACTGACGTATCTTGCTTGTCTTTTTTCCTTTCTGCGGCGTTGCGCCTTGCATAAAGAAAAAAATCCTTCGCAATCTATCGCCATTTGATGGATGACCGGGCACTAGTGCACATCCATGAATGGCATCTTCGAACCTACCAATTCTGGATGGGCACTATCTATTGATTTTCCACCGCCAAAAGGACTTGTTCGAAAATATCGAGGCCCTTGTTGAGAAGCTGCTCGGTGATAACCAGTGCCGGCATGAGCCGTCCAATGTTGTTCCGCGGACCGGCTTTCCAGACCATTAGCCCCTTTTCAAAGCATTTGCCCACCGTTTTTTGCAGGATATCGGGATCCGGTATTTTACTCTCTTTATCCTTTACGAACTCGATACCCAGAAACAGCCCCTGCCCGCGCACGTCACCAATGGTTCTGCTTTTTTCGGCAATCTGCCGTAGACGATCCAGCGCCAGTTGCCCCAGACGCGCCGATCGCTCGGCCAGATCCATTTTTTCCATGGTGTTGATAGTCGCCAATCCAGCGGCGGATGCCAACAGGTTCCCGCGGAAGGTCCCGACGTGGGCGCCCGGTCCCCATTGATCCAGATCCGATCGAATCAGAATCGCAGCCAGGGGAAGTCCGCCGCCCAAGGTTTTGGAAATACAAAGAATATCCGGTGTGATGCCGTAAAGGTCACTTGCGAACATGGCGCCGGTTCTTCCGAATCCGGTCTGGATTTCGTCCATGATCATGACCAAGTCGTAAGTATCGCAGATTCGCCGAACTTCCTGGAGAAAACCATCCGGCGGTACAACAATGCCCCCTTCGCCCTGGATCGGCTCAATGAGGACACATCCCGGATTGGTGGCAGCGCCGTCCGGATCGCGCACCACGTGTTCCAGGAACTTGGCACACTGCAGATTGCAGTCCGGATAGGTTTTCCCAAAGGCACACCGATAGCAGTAAGCATACGGCACGTGGGTGACTTCCGGCATCACGGGCAGGAAGGACTGCCGAACCCCCTTTTTCCCCGTGGCAGCCAATCCTGTACCGGACACACCGTGCCAAGCCCCCTCAAAGGCAATCACACCCGGTTTTTTGCTGATGAACTTGGCCAGCTTGACAGCCGATTCCACCGCATCGGATCCGGTGGGTCCGCACATAAATGTTTTACAGTTGTTGCGTAATCCCTCCGGTGCAATCGTCACCAGTTTCTGGGACAATTCCAGGCGGGCGGCGCCCGGAAAATCGAGGCCATGCACCATGATTTTGGATTGGCGATTGATGGCCGCCACCACCTCTGGGTGCGAATGGCCCAGATTCAGCACCCCGACCCCACCGCTCATATCGATAAAGCAGTTGCCGTCTACATCCCGAAGCGTTGCCCCGAACCCGCTTTCCGGCGCCAGGGGTATCATATTGGGATAGGTCAACACCTGGGAATCGACCTTGGCCTGCCTAGCCAGCACATCCTTGGCATTGGGGCCGGGCGGCGGCACTTTGATGGTGGGTGCGTCTGAAAAATTTAAACTATCAAACAGGTGTTCATTACCTTGGGTACTCATTTGCAATCTCCTGATTTGTATTGGTTTATGGTTTGCGCTCGTCGACGAACGGCATTTATGAACATCTGCCGTAACCGGACGGCGGCCTTTGCTATTGCCGAATAAGCTTTAACGTTTAAGTTATTAACCTGATAATTGACCCATTGTCAAGCTAAAATTGTGAAATACCAGCCCGTAGGCTCAGCCATATAGTAAGTATTATATCTTATTACAGATAGATATAAATATATACCATCTCGATCGTATATATTTTATATAACTTTAACGTTTTAGCTTTTTAGACGCCCTCTGAATGCAATTGTATTTTTCTCAGCTTCTGTGATATGGCTACAAGACCACTTCAGGCGCTTCAGGCGATAAAAAGTTTCTTCTATTTGAACATAGCGCAAAGAAGGCCAACAACAAGAGCGCTTCGCTTGTGATGGATTATCGGCCACTTAATTGGCAATGAGTTCATCACGTAAGACTTTAATGTTAAAGTCACTTAGGGATAAAGGCCACCACTTATGAACGTCACATTAAAAGATATAGCAAAGGCTTTGAATGTGTCGCACACAGCCGTATCCATGGCGCTAAACGGGAAGGCCGGCGTCAGTGACGAAACTCGGCAACGAATTCTCAAAGCCGCAAAAGAGATGAACTACATGCCCAATCTTGCGGCCCGGAGCCTGATCAGCAACAAATCCGGCACACTCGGACTGGTCATTTCAAACATAGCCGATCCGTTTTATCCGAAACTGGCCCGGGGCGTCGAAGTCCGGGCCAATGAACTGGGCTACAATATCATCCTGAACAACACGGACGGCAATGTTCAAAAAGAGAAACACTGCATCGAAACCTTACTGAGTCGGGGGGTAGACGGCATCATCTGCTCCACGGTCACCGTGGATGATCCCAACCTGGACCTTTTAATGGAAAGACGATTTCCCTTCGTGGCCCTTAATCGTGTCCCGGTGGATCGTCCGGATGCGGATAAAATCGATTATGTGGTCATTGACAGCTATAGCGGCGGGTACAAGGCCGTAAACCATCTGTTCAGGCTGGGTCACGATCGCATCGCAGTGATTGCCGGTGCTAAAAAAACCTCCACCACGCGGGATCGAACGCGCGGTGCCCGCCAAGCCATGAAAGATGCCGGGCTGCAAATCGATTCAAAACTCATCGCTTATTGCAATTACGAAAGAAACCGGGCGTTTACTGCCGCCAAACGGCTGTTGGCAAAGGACTCGGCCCCCACTGCATTTTTCACCCAGGATGACAACATGGCCCTTGGGGTGCGTGAGGCCGCCTTTTCCTTAGGCTTGAAGATCCCCGAGGATATCGCACTGGTGGGATTTGACGACATCGATATTGCCGCCCTCACCGGCATCGAACTCACCACCATCAGCCAGAAGGAATATGACATGGGGGTGATGGCCACTTCGATATTGATCGATAAAATCGGGAACCAATCCGTCCATATGGTCAACAAGGTGACATTGGAGGCCAAATTGTTGATTCGTCGATCGTGCGGTTATAGGTTGTCCGGGTACATCCGGTGAGTATAGGGCTCGCGCAGGAAAGCGTAGTGGATAAGTGAAAGAAATAGGCCCGGGCATAAAATCGGCCGCTTATGGCGGTTTCAAAAAGAAGAGGAAAAAATTCAATGCGCTTTCGTTTTCTCCACACGGGTGACTGGCAGTTGGGGATAACTCGGCATTTCTTTTCTGAAGGTGTACAGGAGAGATTCGCCCAGTCCCGATTTGATGTCATCCGAGAACTTGGACACATTGCCGAAAAAGAAGATTGCCGGTTTATGGTGGTCTGCGGGGATGTATTCGAATCAAACCTGGTTGACCGAAAGACCGTCTCCCGAGCCCTTGAAGCCTTGAAGGATGTACCGGTTTCCGTATACCTGCTCCCCGGCAACCATGACCCACTTAACGCGGCATCCGTTTACCGCAGCACGACATTTCTGGAACGGAAACCGGCTCACGTCCATGTAATTGAGGACACGACTCCCATTCGTGTTGACGAGGGTATTGAGATTGTAGGGATACCCTGGACATCGAAACGCCCTCTGCAGGATCTTGTTGCATTGGCAACAGGACAACTTGAGGCCGCTGTCGATATGCGGCGTGTCTGTGTTGCCCATGGGATGGTGGACACCCTCTCTCCAGATCCCGATGATCCGGCGCTTGTTTCCCTTCATGCAGCTGAGAGCGCGATATCGCAGAGCAAGATTCATTACCTGGCTCTCGGAGATCGACACTCTCTCACAAAGGTCGGTGACAGCGGCCGCATATGGTACGCCGGCACTCCCGAACCAACGGACTACAACGAAGTGAAGCCCGGTTTTGCCCTGGTTGCCACAATCAACGAAGCGGGTGTAACCACGAAAGAGGTGACTGTCGGAAGATGGAAGTTCATCGAGCGTGAACAGGTAGACCTCAACACAAAGGAAGATATCGAAGCACTTCGCGGTTGGCTTGAGCGCCTTGAAGGTAAAGAACGAACCGTTGTCAAATTGCGCCTTGTCGGCGCACTCTCGCTATCGTTGCACAGCGAGCTTGAAGAACTTCTCTTGCATGTCCAAGAGATTCTGAGCGCGGTTGAATTGCGCATGAACAACCTCGTCGTTATTCCGGAGGACGCCGATTTCATGGATCTTGGCTTTTCAGGCTTTGCCGGTTGTACCGTTGAACGGTTGCGGTCCAATGTTGAGGAATCAGCACCCAATTCGACCCCTTCACGCGATGCACTTACGCTTCTCGTCAGGCTTGCAGGGAGGGATCTATGAGACTTCTACGCCTGCGTCTGGCCAATTACCGGGGAATTGATGAGTCCGAGGTACGATTCGGCCCCAAAGGACTCACTATCGTGGAAGGACCGAATGAAGCCGGAAAAACCAGCCTAAGTGAAGCAATCAGGCTTCTTTTTGATTATCTCGACTCAAGCAAGCACAGTGCGATCAAAGCCATTAAGCCTGTAACGCGAGACGTCGGTCCGGAGATTGAACTGGAGGCGGAAAGCGGGCCCTACGTCTTTACATACTTCAAGAGGTTTCACAAGAAACCGGAAACTACCCTTACGATCACAAATCCCAAATCGGAAAACCATACCGGGCGTGAAGCTCATGACCGTGCCGAGGAGATCTTACGCGAAACCATTGACATTGACCTGTGGAGAGCACTCTGCATTCAGCAGGGTGAAGCGGTCCAACAGGCCAATTTGTCAAAGCAGACATCGTTGTCGGCTGCACTCGATATTGCTGCCGGTGGTAACCGGGCGGATCCCAGAGAGGAAAGTCTGTTTGATAAGGTTCGGGAAGAGCACGGGCGCTATTTCACGGAGCGGGGCAGCGAAAAAAAGGATCTGCAGGCGGCCCAAAAAGCCCAGGAGGAAACGGAGACCCAAGTTGCTTCACTGAAAACGCAGATCCAGGACCTGGAAAAGGATATCGTTCGTGCTGAAGAACTTGGCCGCGAACTGGCGCATTTGAAGAGACAGGAGGAGGCGCTCCAGGAGGATGTAACCGAATACACAACGTCTCTCGATGAAATCAAGCGGCTGGAAACCGCTCTGGAAACAGCCCGCCTTAAGTTGGAGTCAGCAAAAAAATCCGAACAGGCCGCGAAGCGCGACAAGACAGTGCGCCAAGACCTCATCGATGCGGTCTCCAAAGCCGGAAAGACACACGCGAAACTCGACGAATCCACGACATCATCCACCGTGTCGGTCAAGAAGGCGGAGAACAATCTGGAGAACGCCCAATCGGACGCGACCCAAGCTGAGGCCGGACGCAAAGAGGCCGAATCACTTCTTAATCTCCACCATTCGGATTTTGACTACTTCAACAACAAGCTGCATCTGGAGCAACTTAAGGAACGCAAAGACCGCATAGATCGTGCCCGGGAAAAGGCAGCCCTGGCGGATGCGGTGCTGGCAAAAAACAGCGTAGCCGAAGGTGTTTTAAAAACAATTCAGAAGGCTGAACGCTCGCTCATTACCGCTCAAGCGAAGTTGGAGACAGGTGCGCCGAACATTCTGCTGACAGGGTTGGCCAATTTCGACTTCCAGATAGATGGCGGGAAAACCACTATCGCAAAAGACGACGAGATCAGTTTGTCCGTTTCTGATCGAATCCGTGTGACAATTCCTGGGTCTCTGCAAATGGAGATAACAGCCGGGTCCAGCTCATCTGATCTTTCAAAAAAGGTCGAGGAGGCAAAGCAGAAACTCGATGCCTTCTGCGCTGATGCCGGAGTGGGCAATCCCGATGAAGCAAGGCAATCTTATGATGCACGACGGGAAGCGCAGCAGTCTGTAGAAAGGCAGAAGGAAATCGATAAAGAAAATCTCCGCGACCTGACATATGAGGAGTTGGAAAGAAAAGTTATCGGGCTGGGTAAAGGCGTCCCTGCTTATCCGGCAGCCCGGATACCGGAACCCAAGCTTCCTGAGAATCTGAAAGCTGCGAACCGGGAACTACAAAGTGCAAAGGGCGATCTTGAAAAGGCCAATAAGGCATGGGAGGAAGCCAGAGCGGAACTGGATGAGGCCCGCAATGTGCGTGATGGACTGAGGGAACGACACCAGAAAGTGAGGGTGAAACTTGACCTAAAGGCTGAAGAACTAAACCGTGCTGCAGACGAGCTTGCGCGATCCCGAAAAATCACCTCTGATGGCGGCCTCGAATTGGTACATTCGAAATGCGCCAAGCTTGTCCATACGGAAGAGGATATCGTAAAGTCCGCCGAGACGGATCTCTGCGACAAGAAACCGGATCGTGTAAAAGCGCTCGCGGAAACGGCGAAGGGTTCTTTGTTAACGGTAGAAAAAAAACGGGAAGCGGCGCAGAAAGAAAATACAGAAGTACGGACCCGCCTTAAGGTCTTCGGCGAAGAGGGTTTGCATGAGAAGCTACAGGCAGCCCAGAGTCACCTCGATCACATAAGGCAAGAAAACGCAGCGATGATCCGGAGGGCTCAAGCGGCCAGGCTACTGTATATAACCATGAAAGAGGAACGTGATAAGGCGCGCCGTGCCTATGTCGCTCCCCTCAAAGAAAAAATCGAGAAACTCGGGCGCTTGGTGTTTAACCCCTCCTTTGAGGTTGAGGTAACTGAGGACCTATTGGTTGCCGGTCGGGCGATGGATGGTTCCAATGTCCCGTTTATGTCCTTGAGCGGCGGCACCAGGGAACAGATCTCTCTGATATCTCGTTTGGCATGTGCAATGACCGTTTCTAAGGACAGTGGGGCTTCCCTCCTTTTAGATGATGCTTTGGGATATACAGACCCGGAGCGACTTAAACTGATGGGAGCCGTTCTCGCCAAGGCGGGAAAAGAATGCCAAATCATCATCCTCACGTGCGTACCGGACCGGTACCACAACGTCGGTGAGGCAACTGTGGTTCGATTGGGATGATAATGAAATCGGAGGACGTAAAACAGCGATGTTGAGTTTTCTATCGCCCTTTGGTTTTAGACTTCGGTGTCGGTCTCACGAACCTCAGAGCGTTTTTTGCGGGTCTTAAACAGTCGGCTGAAACAAAATACAATCAGTATTAAGATGGAAGCCCAGCCTATCGTAAAGAATATCCAGCCGGATCCCTGAATCGGTACATCCTGCAGCCCAGGCGACTCGGTGTTGGTTTCGGTCAGCACCTGCAACTCCTGTTCCGGGCGGGTGGTCATTTGGATCCCCTGGTGATTTTCTTCGTTCATGACCGATCCTCCATTGTTTTTCTGCTTTGCCGTTTAAAAGCGACGGCAACCGCCCAGCACATCAGGATAAACAATACGATCAAGGCGATACGCAGTAAAAGCACGGCCGTGTGGGTTTCCTCGGGATAAATCTCCGTATTCATTGTCACCACAGGCCAAAAGCCCTTTTCGGTGTCCAAAAGCCACGCCATAAAAATAACGATGATGCACGTCGGTGTAATATACTTGATAGTAAACTTGAAGAAACGCGGAATCTTGATCTCAGCACCGCGATGCAATTCCTTAAAACCATTTTCGATGCCGAAAATCCAACCGAAGATAATGGCTTCGATCAAACCAAACAAGACAAGAAAAACATTTCGGCTCCAAAAATCGAGTTCATCAATGCCGATGGGAGAAAAGATTGCAAAATGAGCCATGCCGATACAAATCAGGCCAATTAGGGCCACCGATTTCCGGCGCGAGGCGCCGAACTCATCCTCCATGAAGCTAATGGGCGGCTGCAGAATCGATATGGAGGAAGTCAAGCAGGCGATAAAGAGCAGAATGAACCACATAACACTGAGGATCTGGCCGCCCGGCATATAGTTAAGCGTCCGCGGCATGGAGATAAAACCAAGCGTGATCGGACTGCCCGAGACCTCCACCGTCGCGGCTGTCCCGAAGAAAACGCAAGCCGCCACGACCACGACGGAACCACCGATGATAACCTCAAAAAAGGTATTGACGCTGCATGCCGACAGACCGGAAAGCGCGATGTCTTCCTCCTTTTTGATATAGCTTGCATAGGTCAGAATAACGCCGATTCCAACACTTAATGTAAAAAAAACCTGTCCGGTTGCCGTCAACCACACCTTCGGTTCTTTCAGTTTTTCAAGGGATGGATTCCAGACAAAACCCAGGCCGCTCAGGACACTGCGCTCCGGAAACGCCGGGTCCGGTGTCCCCAGGGTCAAAACGCGTATAAGCAGGATCACACTCAGAATTGCGAGCAGGGGAAGGGCAAATTTACTGACCTTCTCAATACCCTTGGAAACGCCAAAATAGATGACGATGAAATTCAAGAGCACTGTGATGATGAAAAATTTATAGGCCGGCGGAACACCGTTTTCCGAACTAATAAAGCTATCCAGAAAGCTCCCCAATCCTGCTGAGGTTTTCATTTGCGCAAAATCGCCCAGGATCGCGTGATAGGCATAACCCAGACACCAGGCCTCGACATAGCTGTACCAAAAGAAGATCACCATGGGGCCCATCAGACCGATCACACCGACATACTTGGCACAGGGTTGCTTCCACATCTGGTTGAAAATTCCGGGCGCACTGCCGTGACCGTAACGACCGCCATAGCGGCCCATCGTCCATTCAACCCAACAAAGGGGAATCCCCAGGAATACCAGTGCCAGAAAATAGGGAATTAAAAAAGCACCCCCACCATTTTGTGCCGCCAGGCCGGGAAACAACAAAAGGTTGCCCAAGCCAATAGCGCTTCCGGACACGGCTAGAATGACCCCTAAGCGCGAAGACCAGGAATCACGTTTGGGTGTA
>JAFDDL010000420.1 GCA_019310865.1 Deltaproteobacteria bacterium
TCATCGACGCGATACCCATCATGCTTGGTTCCTTCGAGAACCAACTGCTGGTCCAGAAAGGCCATGCGACGGTCCTGGCTGATAATGATCATGCCAAGCTTGGGAATCGTTTTGGGCCTTAATTCCTCTATGGGTATTCTCGCTTTCTTCGGTTTTAATTCACCCGGCCAGATAAACGGATTTCGTTTTGCCGGGGTTAGCTGGGCTATTGTCGCCACATTTGACTTGCTTTGAATCGTTTTGAGCGTGGTGGCGGCAATATCGATTTGTTTCGTACTACTGCCGCAGGCGCTTCTCGGTTTTCTGGATATGGGATCCAATCTTTCGACCATGCGGGGCTTTACAATGTATACGACAACGAGCACGACCGCCATACACATCGCGGCCAATCCAAGGTAGTATAATACGGTCTCTCGATCGATCATGACGATGTCTCCTCGCCCGATTTGGAAAATTGCGGTAGATCAATCTTGGCGGGCAACAGCAAGGCCACCTTCAGGAAAACATGGGGAAGTTTTTCCGGATTCCGCTTTATCTCAAGTCGTTGAACGTTCAGGGGATATTTTCCCTTGATGAGCAGGTATTCCAAAAACTGTTCGAGCCGCCGGGTCGATTGAATGTTGAAATTGAATTCGAATTGGGTTTCCTGAAGGGGGACCGGATTGTCCTTGAAGGTTTGCATCTGGGATATGGCAACCGATCCCTTCATTTTTTTCAGATCGGAGTTTTCGATATAGTCCATGAAATCGACGAACTGGCGTTCCGGGTCGGCAAAGCCTTCCAAAATGGTGGTGGGGATTGATGCGAGAATCTTTTCCATTTTCACTTTCTCACGCATCAACTTCTTTTTGTCTTTATCATTTTGCCCAAGTTTGCGTTCGATGACACCGGATTGCCTTTCGACTCTTACGACATTGCCCTTGCGCATGACAATCAGGTGGAGAATCACGTACAATGCTAAGAGGCCAACCACGATGGTAAAGATTTTGCTTTTCATTATTGCGTGTCCTGGGGCGTCAATTGGGCATTGATCTGAAAATCGAAAATGATTTCATCCTTGGCCTGGTCCTGACCATCCTCGGCGGGTGTATAGCGGACCTTTAGAATTTTAAAATGCGGTGAGTTATGGATAATACCGCCGAATTTTCTTAACAATCTCAAACCGTTATCCCATTCACCCACGTTGATGTTTCCGGTGATAATGCCGTTCCATACACTGACCCCTCTGCCGGCCGTTGGAATGATTCGAAAGTCATCGATGATGATTTCCTTTGGTATGCCATGGGCCAGCTCTGAAAACAGCTTGCCCCAGGCCGGTTGGTTTTTATAGGTGTTGCGATAAAAGGTTTCCCAGCCGCTGAACCGATTCAAGGTGTTGACCTCGCATTCCAGATCCACCACTTCCGTCTGAACCGCTGCCAGCTCGGCATTTTTTTGTTTATATTTGGTGATTCTATCGGCACCGACCGGGTCGATTTGATACAGGTACAAGCCAAAGCCCAAAATGGCGGCGGCAATGGCGGTAACGGCGAACTTGTGTCCCCGGTTGAAATTGCGCGTCAAAATGATCTGCTTGCTCAGCAGGTTGTATTGTCTGTGGCAATAAAGTGCGCCATAGATGTAAGCCCAGGCTGTCGCCTGCTGCTTGTCCATGGATGCTATGGGGGGTTGGGAAAAACCGAATTGAATATTCGGAATAGAGCTGTCGGCCCCATGTGCTGTCAGCGCATTTTCCAGGGCAGGGCTTCCCAGCATGTAATACCTGTTGCATTCTGCGCCGGGAAAGTTTTGCATGTAATACAGCGTGGTGTTCGTGATATCTTTTTCGATTTCATTGAAAAAGTTTTGGTAGAACGCGGCATTCTTTGTGTCATTTTCATCCCACATCCCAATGGGAATATTCCGGGCGACTTTGACATCGCCGTTGGGGGAACCGATGGCCATGGTGGTTGAGCTTTCGCCAACCGCGATGACCATAAAATCACCGGATGGTTGCTGGGTGTGGGAAACGGCCGCGCACAAGGCAACGGGTAGTGCGTTTATCTGGCTGATTTTACTTTTGTATTTTGCATAAATATCATTTTCGATATACGAAACATCTGCTTCGTCCGCGACCACGCAGGAAAGCTCTCGTTTGGCGGCACCATCTACCATCACAAGGCCGAGATCGTTATAGGCCGCTCGAACCGCGCCGGCATATCCGAAGGTTTGCCGGGCTTCCCGAACCACGACTTCCTTCAGAAAACGTCGCCCCACCCTTGGAAAACGACCCCAGAAATAGTTGCACGACGGGAAATCGCTGGTGATGATGATTTCATTGGCCTTTTTGCATTTTTCGTCTAGGGTTTCCGGATCTGCATCGAAGATTGGCTTGTCGATAACTTCACCGGACTTGACACGCCGTTTCAGATTCAGCAGGTGGGTCTTGCCTTCAATGATTGAAACCATCAGGAGATTAGTCGCCACTTCAAACCACCCTTTTCATCAATGAGCTTCAGTGCCGCGTTTCATTTAATTAGATACACCAAATAGTTAGCAACAGTTAGCACAGGTTAAGTCGGCCTGCAAGTCCTGTTTCAAAATCAAGGAATATCGGTTGCATGATATCCGATGATGCGATCGGTCGAGGTGATGTCATCTTCCGTGTCCGCAATTTCATCGGGCCCCATGGAAAAAAACGTCCAGTAGCGCCGGTCACGGTCCCTGTCTTCCCCCGCGGTGTCCGTGGCTTCCAGTCCGCCATATGCCGCCTGGGGTGTACCGGTTATGTCAAACCACCGGACGCTTCCCCACATATAGGGATTTCCCCAGGGATCCACAGCATAGCGCCGGCTCAATCCAAACACGGCAACGATGTCATTGGCCGCCGTGGGGCAGCCGTCCAGAGAGGCGGTTCCCCGCTCGGGGTCGTTGGTCAGCTGCCCGAACCGGACGCATCCTTCACCACTGCCGCCCTGGGCCGGTACATAGCCGGGAAAGGCGGGGGGAACGGGGTCCGCATTGCCCTCGTCGACAACCGTGTTGACCCGGGTTCGATAAACAAATACATCGTCGGCAGTTCCCAATATACCGTCCGGCCCCGGTCTGCGAGGATCGGGAATGTCGTCCGGGGTTCCGAAAATGCCGTCGGGACCCGGATCGATGACGGCAACGGCAAAGTCGCCGTCATTGTTAATGTTGTCAAAGGATGCATTGAAACGCGTCGGGTCGTACTGAGCGTCATAGGCCTTTGCAGCCGCCTGGATAATGGCAACGGTACGAGTGGCGACTTTAAACGCTTCGGCCTGCAGGGAAACGGCCACCACCACATCGTCGTTGGGCCCATCGGCCGGATCGGCGTAGGGTGTTGCCAGATTTGAAGCTGCAATTTGCCCGTCGGGGCCGGGGGCGATCAATACAGCAGCGGAGGCGATCTGCCGAACCGTTGCCCCGAGAATATCAACCGCACCGACGCCCGGGTTGCGATCGTAGCGAATGAATTGTCCGGCCATGTCAAACCAGTAATGCTGGGGCAAGTTCAACGCGGCCACCGGTACCGTGTTGGGCGGCGTCGTGTTGAGGGGTTCGGGCAGATCATGCTGGGAGAGGTAATAGCGCTGCATCGCCTTTCGAATGGTGTCCAACCGCTCCGGAACCAACCGTTCTTTCTCCACGGCCCGCAATTTTAAGCCCAGGGTCAAGACGCCCACCGCCGCTGTTGCCGCGGCCGTCATCAGCAGCACAATGAGAATCAAGGAGATCCCCCGGGGATTGCCCACCACGGCGCCCAGTCGATGAAAAGGGTGTTTTCCGGGGTTACTGCCCATGTCTTGCTCCTGTGTCAAAAGGGGGTGACGTCGACGTCATCTCCCCGATAATCCTTTTTTAATAGGGAGTGACGTCGTCGTCATCCCCCGGTAAACCGTTGGGCCCCATTGAGTAAAATAGATGGTACCGCCGGTTGTCGGGCGTTAGGATGGTGCCGTCACCCCATTGATATAAATTGCCCCAGGGATCCGTTCGATAGGGTTCGGGATTGATGCCGGCACTCACGCCCAGTCCATATATGGCCAGCAGATCGTTAAGCCGCGTGGGGCAATTATCGATGGTTGCCCGCCCGCAATTGGGATCGTTGCCCATGGGGTTTCTCATGGGAAGACATCCCACCCCACCGGCCCCACCAATGGCCGGCACGCAACCGTCTTCGTCTATCAAATTGACTGAATCCAGACTGGGATTCGTAT
>JAFDDL010000421.1 GCA_019310865.1 Deltaproteobacteria bacterium
TTTTGATCGAATATTTTATTTGGTTTTCGCATAGGATACTTTAAACCTCCAAAAAAAGTCAGAAATGTTTAAAAATTCTGATTACATACTAATAGTTGATGGCCCACTGGAAAGCCCCCGACTCAATCCGGGACAGCGGGCCCTCTATTATGTGCGGGTGCTGGAAATCCCGACCCCGCGTTGGACAACTCATGATGTTAAGGTTCTAAATGGCGCGTCCTGCGTCAAACCCCTGCTGTACGGCTTCCAAAGCCCGGGCGATCTGTAACGCGTCACCTGCCACCTGATAAGGAATTTTGGATTTTTTCATATACTCTTCAAGCGGATTGTATGAACTTGCCCCGGAAGCCAGCACGATGGTGTCCGCTAAAATAAGTTCGGTTTCTCCTCCATCAACGGCCACTCGAATGCCCTCCGAGGTGATCTCCAGAGCGGTGGTGGAGGTCTTGGCTACGATCCCGGAGCGTTTTACGTCCTTTAGCATGCCCCAGCGTGTGGTGGGTCCGATATCCTTGCCCAGCTTATCGATCATTTCCACCAGGGTGACTTTTTTGGTGCCTGTGATGGCCAGCTGGTACAGTTCCTCAAAATCCTCCGCCCGGTTGACCATGAGAAATTTCAGCATCTCACCGGATAGAGCGCCTTTTTCCGCGAGAAACAGTGCCGTCTCCACTCCCACTGCACCACCGCCCACAACTACGACCCGCTCTCCGGTGATGACTTTATCCGCCAATACGTCCCAGGCCTGCACCACGTTGGGCAGGTCCACCCCGGTAATGGGCGGTACTGCAGGTACCGCCCCAGTGGCAATTACAACCACACCCGGTTTTTCCGCCTCGATACGTTCGGGTGTCACTTTTGTATTCAGATACACTTTAACCGGGCTCTTTTCCACCTGCCGGGTCAGTACATTGGCAAAAACCACGAACTCTTCCCGTCCCGGAGGCGCCCCGGCCAGATGCAGTTGGCCGCCGAGGCGATCACTGCTTTCATACAGGCTCACCAGGTGCCCCTGCTCGGAGGCCGAAAGGGCCGCGTTGATGCCGGCGGCACCGCCTCCCACCACCATCACCTGTTTCGTTTTGGAAGCAATTTTTGCATCCGTAGCCCTTTCTCGCCCGACCCTGGGATTGCACAGGCAGGTCGCCTCACGCATCTGGGGCATCCGGGTGAGGGCATCAAAGCAACCCTGGGCGCATCCGATGCAGGTGACGATCCGGTCTTCTTCCCCCATATAGGCCTTTTCAGGCAGGTAAGGATCGGAGATTAGGCTTCTTCCCATTCCCACGATGTCGCACATGTGATCATTGAGAAGCTGACGGCCGGTTTTTGGTTCAGGAATACGGTGGCCGGCTACTACAGGTACGTTCACGGTTTCCCTGATGCCCCGTGATAAATAACCCCACACACCCCGGGGAACGTCGGCTGTAATCTGGGGAACATAGGCCTGATGCCATCCCACGTTCACACTGACGCAATCCATCCCACCTTGCTCAACGAGCTTTTTAGCGAAAAGCTTGGAATCATCCCGGGTCAAGCCGCCTTTCATGAACTCGTGGCCGTTGATCCGTACGATGACCGGATAGTCCGGCCCCACGGCATCGCGTACGGACCGGGCCACCTCGATACCGAAACGCATCCGGTTTTCCAGAGGACCGCCGTAATCGTCCGTTCGTTTGTTGGAGACTGGAGATAAAAACTGGCTGATCAGATATCCTGTAGCAGCCAGAATCTCCACGGCATCAAATCCCGCGCGTTTCATGCGGTCCGCAGTTTCGGAAAAGTCGGCAATAGTTTGCCTGATTCCCTCGAGAGTCAGAGGTTCGGGAACGGCTTTTGACACACCAGGCACGTTGGAAGCCGATACAGGCTTTTCTATAAAAGCATTGGCGCCAGCGTGGTTGATTTGCATCACCGCGGCACATCCGTGCCGTTGAAGGGCACCGGCGAATGCAGACAACCCTGGAAGGAACCGGTCGTTATGTCCTCCGAAAACAGGTGCCTGAGCCAAGGTATTCACCGTAGCGAACCCGGCGCCTATCATGGCCACACCGCCCTTGGCCCGTTCCTCGTAAAAATCGATTACCTTCTGATTGATCTCGTAATTTTGGCACAGACCCAGCCACATGGGCAGCATGTAGATACGGTTTTTCAAAGTGAGTTTATTGATAGTCACCGGTGAAAATAAAATGTCTTTCATAACAACCCTCCATTATGTTAAGGACATGTACCCACAAAACTATTCAGCCAGTTTGCCAAGTATCATCTCCGGGATTATTGGGAGTTCTTTAATCCTCACACCTGTCGCATCCTCAACAGCAGTGGCAACCGGCGCTGCGGTTAAAACCATCACAGACTCACACACGTGGCAAACTCGTTATAAATCATATGCATGTACGACTTTCTTCAGCAAGGATCGCCAAGAACTATTAGCCTCTCTTTATGGGCCCGTCGCGTCCTTTTTGCCCGCCATGGGTTTTTCAGTCCAGCCCCACCCATCATCCATTTGGCCGGCGTGAAATTTTCTAATGATACCTACAAGATCATCTACGATGCCTTTGACCATGGCTTTACCCCTTTCTGCGGTTGCTTTAGAAGGATCACCAAGAACACCTTCCACCCAGGACAAAGAATCTTTGTCAACCAGTTCCGGCTGGAGATACATCACAATTGATGTTTCAAGCTCACCGGCATGATCGCCAGTTAATCCTTTTAAGTGCTTCATTAATGAAGGCATTTGCATCCAGGACATAACTAATGGGGTTGGACAGTGCGATTCATAGGCTAACCTCATGCGCATTGTAGCGATGGGACCAAAGTTACCTCCATGACCATTAAGAAAGAATACCTTTGTAAATCCATGTGCATAAACGCTTTCGGCAACCTGGGTTAGCACATCAAGAAGGGTTTGATTACTCAGTGTTATAGTACCATGACGCGTCATGTGCATACCTGAGTATCCTGTCCAAATTACCGGTAAAACCAGAACTGAAACATCGTCTGCAGCCTTTGCCGCACGTGTTGCCATCTCCATACAGTCAAACGCATCAGTATTCACCGGCAAATGATCTCCATGCTGTTCAATCGAGCCTACCGGAATTATTATTACCGCATCATCCTTTACAGCTTGTTCAAATTCAGGCCTTCTCAATTCTTCCCATAAAACCTTTTCCATTTTTATTACTCCTTTAATAAATAAACGATCAATAAGTTTATAGTTCCGGCGTTTCAAATTCAAAATAACATGCTTTAGAAGGAGGTTCGCCAATAAAATCGCCCAGCATGAAATGGGTCCTTTTAATTTTCATATCGGGATTAAAACCTTCCACCCGGCCTGAGTCAAGCGTTTCACAGCGAGCACATACAACTTCCAAGACATCCGGCGTAACATAGTCCGGAATTTCCTCTGCCATAGCTCTAACCGCATCTGCAAACGGGCAAGACCGGACTCCACCAACAAGCTTGGTTTCTGTCTCTTCTAAAATTTCCGCCGGCGGTATAAAAGGAAATACTCCCATAGCTTCATGCTGGAATTCAAGGTAACTTTTCAGGTCCTTTGGGTTCCCGCGCGCTTCAGCGGCTGCTCTGGCACCCATATAGGCAAAATCGTACACTGCTTTTGCCAGCGCTTCCTTGGCTTTCTCTTTATCAACCACTGAAAGAAGCGCTTTGGCACCCTGGACAAAAGCCAAGGCCATCATGGATTGGCCCTGTCGGCTAAGTTCGACTTTCGAATACTTCTCATGTTGAAGCGCAACTATTTCATCTACTTGCCTTCTGTTAACTTGAATGTGGAATAGCTCTTTTTTTCCTTGATCATCCTTTTTTGACAAAACATCATCTGATTTTGACATAGTGATTTCCTTATTGTAAAAAGTTATAAAACCGGCATAGATTTGTACCATGAGTCCATGTTCGCTTCGGGCGATGAGATGGTAAACTTTTAAATGTCGTTTCCACCAGGCAAAAAACGTTTCAATGTCCCATCGAAGTTTATAAACAAACGCTATTTGTTCGGCTGACAGGTCAAGCCGGTTGGTGGCAGCCCAATACTTAACGCCATCCACCTCATAGCCGACAAGCCTGAGAGGCTTTTCAGTTTGATTAATGTATGAAGAGCCGAGCAAAACGATGGCGTCGTAAAAGACGATGCTTTCTGGATCCACCTCATTAGCTTCGAGACACTCTTTTGTCGTACTGGCTTTGATGCGGCACACAAAAA
>JAFDDL010000019.1 GCA_019310865.1 Deltaproteobacteria bacterium
CACAATCCATGGCGAACCACTCTCCCTCTACCAGAAGATCCCATAAATACTCCTAAAGAAAAGTGCTTTGTATTTGGTCACTTGGGGAGTCTATATTATGCAAATCCGGATTAACCCATCTTTGTGGCCACAATTTGTAATATAGTATAAAATCACTTGGTTAAAGATTTTGGCACTTGCTGTATGGCACTACAAATTTTATCGTTTCACACAACACTCTTCACGGTCCTTCCTGGATAGTGTGCCAGATTTAAAGCATCATAAATAACCTGCTGCCTTGGCTCCGGCTTTGTACTTTTTCTTACATGAATCATATCCCCATTTTGGCATTTCATTGAAGCTGTTATTCGATCCTGTCCGCGTAATTGTTTTCTTAAATCGGACCAACTTGAGTGAATTCCATGGCTTTTCAATTGATACCTGATGGTGTGAACTAAGTGATATGCCAGCAGTGTAATAAACAGATGGCTTGAAACCCGCCTTGTTTTTTGATGAAAAACCGGTCGTAGTCCTAATTCCGACTTTAAACTTCTAAAAACTGCTTCCAAGTCGGTAAGCATCGTGTATGTCCGCCACAGTGTAGATTCGTTCCAGGTATCAAGGTTCGTACGTAAACAATATACGCCAGGATGAGAATCCGGTGAATCCGGTGATAGTTTTCTCCCCCAGTTGATCTTGGTCGCTTTGCCGGTCTTCTTATCTTTTTTAATTGTTACTTTATAATTTTTGGCTGCTTTTGAATACTTTTGCTTAAGCCGACCGATTTTTTCAACAACCTTGTCATGCTTTTTTACGCAACCCTTCTTATGAAGGCCTGAATCCAACTTTTTCAATGCTGCTTCAAAACGAGTGGAAAACTTGTCCTGGATCGCTCTCTCTTTATCCTCTCGTTTGGTAGAATGACAATAAAGCTCAGTTTCGCCAGTGTCTTCATTCTTTTTTTTAAAAACTTTGACCGTATAACCCTGTTCTTTTCTTACTTCAACAGCCTTATCTTCAGCAAACTCCCGATGACGTTTTCGGCTGACAACAAGGAAGCCGTATTGTTCTTTTTTTAGCCACTTGATATTTTCCTCTGTGGCAATACCGGCGTCCAATATGATTACCGGCTTTTTGTTTGCAAAAAGATATGGCTGTTTTTTATCTGTTGTCTGCAATGGTACTTGCAGCCCCTTTATCATCGCCTGAAATGTGTGTGGTTCACTGACATTTCCGGCGAACACCTCGCTTCTTTTGGGAAAACCGCTACCGTCAAGAACCAACCCCAAAGTCACCAGGGGACAATCCGTACGTTTTTCCTTTGACCTGCCATGTGCTGCAAGTTCGTTGAATTTGCAACTACCCTCAAAATATGTATTTGTTAAATCATAAAGTGTAATTGTTTCAGCGAACTGAAACAAACTGCGTTGGCGTGAATAAAGATGTTTTTCAAGTGCTTGCTTGTGTTTAAAAATCTGATCAGATATCTCATACATCCTTGTCAAACTCATACCTTCATAGTCATAGCCGATTAACTCTCCTAAACCGGTATGATTCTGCAACCAGTAATGCGTCGCCAGCTCACTGCCGGGCTCTATCATTCGGCCAACTATCGTCCCGATTGCCGCACTTCTTTGATGTCTGTTAAACCCAAAATCTTTTAATATTTCATCTAGTTGCAATTGTTTCAAGGTGCTGTATGCCACATGTTCAGTTCCAATACTACGCGGCCTCATTAATTCGAGGCTATCAATATCTACAGTTTGATAATCATGGTCGTTTACCGTGCCATTTTGACTTGTATCCGCCCGATTTCTGGCTTGAATAATTGATGCAGCATAACGTTGGGCTGCATTTTCCAAATCAATAGACAATTTAAACATATTCATTTGCCCACTGATAATTTCATCAATACGACAAGAAAGATCTGACCAGGACTCTCTAGGGAGAGAAAAACCACGGCCCAGATTCAAAATTGTACGTTGACTGACCCCCTTTTCCGTGCGCACTGATTCAACGAGTCTGTGTGTATAATAGGGTTCACCGCTTTTTCGACTTTTTATTGTAGTTCTGCGAATGTACATGCCGAACTATTCTCAAAAAAAGCATGCCAAGTCAACCCCAAAATATCATTTTATGGCACTACAAATAGCTTTAAATTTCTAACAAATTGATATTGCTGCATATAAATTTTCGTAATCGGCTAAAAATACCCTTTTTAGGCTATTTTTGATGAAAAACCCACAAAGATGGGTTAAAAATACGGTGGATGCCGGTGGGCCCTGGTTAGCAATAGAGAAACGAATCCGGTTTTATGGGAAGCTCTAAAAGGTCAAAAGTGTATTTTGGGTAGCAATAGGGTAGCAAAAACCAAAAAGCTCCTACGGCTTGATCTCCGTAAGGGCTTGATATCACTTTGGTAGCGGGGGACGGATTCGAACCGTCGACCTTCGGGTTATGAGCCCGACGAGCTACCAGACTGCTCCACCCCGCATCAACGAATTTAGCTAATTAAAATATTCATGTATTGATGTCAAGACTTTTTCCACTTTTTCCGTTTTTATACCGATTACGCCCCATCGAAAATATTCTCAAGTGCCGGCTTGATTTCATCGTAGGTATGGGTAACCGGAAATTCAGGGTATTCTTCGATAACATTTTCCGGCGGTCGAAATAAAATGCCCCGGTCGGCGGTTTTCAGCATGGAAATGTCGTTATAGGAATCTCCCATGGCAATGATGGTGTATCGAAGCGCTTTGAGCGACTCCACGACATGACGCTTTCCGTCCTGCTGGCGCAGTTGATAATCGGCCACAGCTCCGGTGCTGTCGATGACCAGCGTGTTGCAAAACAGGGTCGGCCATCCGAGTTTTGCCATCAGGGGGCTTGCAAACTGGGTGAAGGTGTCCGATACAATAACCACCTGGGTTCGCTGCCGAAGCCAGTCCAGAAACACCCGGGCGCCGGGAAGCGGGTCCATGGTTTCAATGACATCCTGAATATCTTTTAGCTTCAGCCCGTTTTCTTTCAGTATTTCCAGCCGTTTCGTCATCAGGACATCATAATCGGATATGTCCCGGGTGGTTAACCGGAGTTCGGATATCCCGGTCTTTTCCGCCACATTAATCCAAATCTCCGGCACGAATACGCCTTCTAAATCAGAACAAACGATGTACATGATCCTCTCTTACGAGCCAGTTTCAAAAGGTCCCATTCGAAGTCTACGCTTATCTCGGCCCATATCGGCGTTGGGCTCAAATTTTAATCCTCGAAATACTCAATGTATGCCTGCGGTTAAAATTTGAGCCCGCCTTGATCTGAACCGAACTTGAACGTTTTGAAAATGGCCCTTACTCTATGAAGTTATCTGCTTTTTGATCCGTGGTCGTCATTCACTGTTTTCATCTTCAATTCGAATGAGCATCGGCTCGTCTGTGACCACATCCAGCTCGTTGAGTTGTGCCAATGCCTGTTTGACAGACACCTCTTTGGCCCGATGGGTGAACATGACAATGGGCACTGGTCCTTTGGTTTTGCGCCCCTTCTGGTGTATCGATTTAAGACTGATGTCATGGTTTCCCAGGATACCGGTAATTTTTGATAAAACGCCGGGTTGATCAATGGCTGAAAACCGAAAATAATAATGGGTTTCGATGTTATCCATGGACATGACCGGAATGTTTCGGATATTTTCCGGCTGATACGAGAGCATGGGAATTCTGCCGGTCGCACCGGTCAAAATGTTCCGGGTGATATCAACCACATCGCTGAGCACTGCACTGGCCGTTGGCATCATACCGGCGCCATGGCCAATTAAAACGATGTCCTCAACCGCGTCTCCGGTCAACATGATGGAATTGAGCGTACCGTTTACACTGGACAGAAGGTTGTCTTCGGGAATCATGGTCGGGTGAACCCTTGACTCCACCACATCGCCGCGGTCTTTTCCGATGGCCAGCAGTTTTATCCGATAGCCAAACTGCGCAGCATATTGAATGTCCAGGGGGGTAATTTTCGAGATGCCTTCGATATAGATGTCATCGAAGTTAATGGTCATCCCGTAAGCCAACGCCGTCATGATGGCCAATTTATGCGCCGTATCGAATCCTTCCACATCAAATGTGGGATCGGTTTCGGCATATCCCTTGGCCTGTGCCTCGGCGAGCGCCTCTGCAAAGGGGGATCCATCCTGCGTGATTTGGGTCAAAATATAATTGCAGGTCCCGTTTAAAATACCGATCATCGATTCAATCCGATTTGAAACCAGGGATTCGCGGATGGTTTTGATGATCGGCATGCACCCGCCGCAGCTGGCCTCATAGGCCAAATCCACCCCTTTTTCGGCGGCCGCTTTCAGGATCTCATTGCCGTAAACTGCCAGCAACGCCTTGTTGGCGGTCACCACGTGCTTGCCGTTTTCAATGGCCTTGAATATCAAGTCCTTGGCAATTCCATATCCACCGATCATTTCAAGTACGATATCGATGTCCGGGTCGGTTACGACCTTGTTTGCATCGTTGATGAGCACCCCATCGGCAAGTTGAATTCCACGATCGGTCTCAAGATCGATATCCGCAATATGTTTCAAGACCAGTTCCGCACCGACCCGTGAGCGAATCAGGTCCTTTTGCGCCAGCAGGATCTTTGCAACACCGGCGCCGACTGTCCCGAACCCCAGAAGACCGATTTGGATTTTTTTCATGGTGTTTGCTCCTTATTTCATCGTCATTTTAATTGGTATCACATCACTTTGCGGATGCCCCGGATGGCCTGGTTAATCCGCATGGGATTTTCAATCAATGCAAAGCGGACAAACTCGTCACCGTATTCTCCGAATCCAAGACCCGGAGAAACGGCCACCTGGGCCTCTTTGATCAGCATCTTGGAAAATTCCACGGATCCCATCTGTCTGAACTGCTCTGGAATTTTGGCCCAGACAAACATGGTTCCTTGTGGGCTATCCACAGGCCAGCCGGCGCGATTCAACCCGGTGATCAGGGCGTCGCGACGCTGCTTGTATGTATCACAGATATCCGTTACCGAATCCTGGGGGCCGTTTAGCGCGATAATGGAAGCAATCTGAATGGGTTGGAAAATACCGTAATCGAGGTAACTTTTGATTCTGCGAAGCGCGGCAATGGTTTCCGGGTTGCCGACGCAAAATCCGACCCGCCAACCGGCCATGGAGTAACTTTTGGAGAGACTGTAAAATTCCACCCCAATCGATTTGGCGCCTTTTGCCTGCAGGAAACTGGGGGCCTTGTAACCGTCAAATATGATATCGGCATAGGCGAAATCGTGTATGACCAGAATTTTATGCTCCTTAGCAAAATCGACGATTTTTTCAAAAAATGCCAGGTCCACCACTTCGGTGGTGGGATTATGGGGGTAGCTCAATATGAGGAGCTTTGGTTTGGGCCATGTCTGACGTGTGGCAGTGAGCAGATTATCAAAAAAATCGTGCTCCGGCCCCACGTGGATGCCCCGGACGTCCCCACCGGAGATAATAGCGGAATAGGGATGAATCGGATAGGTCGGCGTCGGTGTGAAAACCACGTCTCCGGGTCGAATGGCCACCAGCACCAGATGACTCATTCCCTCTTTCACACCGATTGTGACGATCGCCTCGGATTCATAATCAATGTCCACGTCGAATCGTCTTTGGTACCAATCGGCAATGGCCATGCGCAGCTTTTTGATACCCATGGATGCCGAATATCGGTGGTTATGGGGTTTTCGAGCCGCTTCCACCAATTTTTCGACAATATGGTCAGGGGTCGCCAGGTCCGGGTTGCCCATACCCATATCGATAATGTCCTCTCCAGCGTGCCGCGCGTCCATTTTGATCTTGTTAACAGATGCAAACACATAGGGGGGAAGCCGATCCAAACGTGCGAATTCTCTCATATTGGAAACCTCATGGCAACGGCGATCGGGGCCATAAACTTGTGAACGTTAGAACCCATAAAATGTATTCAAATACAATACCTCTGTGGTAATGTCAAAAAAAATTGTTTTGACTTTTACCGCAAAGCGGTCTAATTTTCTTGGGTTATAAGCAATTTATTGTTGGTAACGCCAGGAGAAAGTAAGGGGAGAACACCATGGCCAAGCCCGTCACATACGCCGATGCCGGCGTCGATGTAGACAAAGCAAATAAATTCGTCGATACCATTAAGAAGATCGCCAAGGAAACAAGCCGATCCGGTGTTCTGAGCGATATCGGCGGTTTCGGCGGCATGTTTAATTTGAATGTCGCCAACTATAAAACCCCCGTTCTGGTAAGCTCCACGGACGGCGTGGGGACCAAACTCAAGATCGCGACACTTTTGGACAAACACGACACCATCGGCATTGACCTGGTTGCCATGTGCATCAACGATATTGTGGTTCAGGGTGCAAAACCGTTGTTCTTTCTCGATTACCTGTCCATGGGCCAACTTGATACCGAAGTGGCCACTGCGGTCATTTCCGGAATCGCCGACGGATGCAAACAGGCAAAATGCGCGCTCATTGGGGGCGAAACAGCTGAAATGCCTGGTTTTTATGAAAATAACGAATATGACCTGGCCGGTTTCACGGTGGGCATCGTCGATGATAACCACGTCATAGATGGTTCCGATATTAATGTGGGCAACCAAATCGTGGGGATCGTCTCAAGCGGCCTGCACAGCAACGGATATTCCCTGGTTCGAAAGATCTGTTTCGATATCATGAAAATGACAGTCGAAGATTATGTACCGGAGTTCGGCCGAAGCCTGGGCGAGGAGCTGCTGGCGCCAACAAAAATCTATTCGGAAGCGGTACAGAGCCTGATCCGTGACCTGCCGATCCGGGGCATGGCCCATATCACCGGCGGCGGCATCCCGGACAATGTGATCCGAATCATCCCCAATGCATGTCAGGTATTAATAAAAAAGGACAGTTGGGACATCCCGCCAATCTTTACTTACTTGCAAAAAAACGGTGGTGTGACCGATAATGAAATGATGCGAACTTTCAACAACGGAATCGGATTGATTGCCGTGGTTCCGGAAGATTCCGTTCAGGAAGTTCTGCAACGACTCAACGCGTTAGATGAAAAGGCTTTCGTTATCGGCGAAGTTGTTGAACGGAAAAAATCTGCATCAAAAATCCGATGGGTGTAATGCATAATTGACCATGAACAATTTGCTGACGCTCGTTTCATTTCTGACATGCCTGATTCTAACCCCGGCCATTCGACAGATTGCCGTGAAGCGGGGATGGATCGCGCTGCCTTCCAAGGAGCGATGGCATAAAAAGCCAACGGCATTGCTGGGTGGCATCGCCATTTACATCGCTGCGGCAGGGCCTCTTTTTTTTATAGCCGATTTTGACACACTTTTGCCCCATCTGCTGCGAATGACGGAAGTCGATCAGCCGCCGTCCATCGCAGCCGCATTATGGATCGGTATGACCCTGATCTTTTTACTGGGGCTCCTGGATGATTTCATTCATATCAAACCCCACACTAAGCTCGTGGGTCAAATCCTGGTGGCATCGCTCACAACCTTTCTCGGTTTTCGGTTAAACTGGTTCTCATCGCTCACGCTGGATACCACCTTGTCCATCGTCTGGATTGTGGGGATCACCAACGCCTTCAATCTCATTGATAACATGGATGGACTTTGCACCGGTATCGGCCTTGTGGCAGCTGCCTATCTGGCATATCTGTTCCAAGGATCGGCCCCGGATGCCGGCAGCGCAGCCATGCTGCTGATGGGGGCACTGGGAGCATTTCTTCTCTACAATTTTTCACCGGCCTCCATCTTCATGGGAGACAGCGGCAGCCTAATGATCGGATACACGCTGTCGATGCTCGCGATGTACTATGCGGACACTGCATCCGCTGCGCGGGTCGCCGCCTATGCAGTACCCATCATGACCCTGATGGTACCGATCCTGGATATCTCCCTGGTGACCATGATTCGCCTTTTAAGTGGTCGAAAAGCATCGGTGGGCGGCAAGGATCACACCTCTCACCGTCTGGTGATCATGGGTCTCACCGAACGCGGCGCGGTGCTTTTTCTTTATCTGATCGGCGCCATATCCGGCAGTGCAGCGGTGTTTGTCAGCAAAAGCGACGGGTTGACCTCCCCGGCGGTCATTATTCCAGTGGGACTGGCATTCATTTTAATGGGGGTCTATCTGGCCCAGTTGCGCATCTATCCGGAAAAGGAGTTTTCGCTGCTCAGAAATCGGCCTTATACGCCGGTACTGCTGGAGTTCACCTATAAAAAGCAACTTCTGCTGGTGATTCTCGACTTTGGCCTGGTGGCATTTTCTTACTATTTGTCTTACCGGCTTCGCTTTGATCAATCCATTTTTACCGAGTATTTCAAGATTTTTTTGCGCTCACTACCGGCCGTCATCGCCTGCAAACTCTTGGCATTTTTCATTATCGGTGTTTATAGAGGCATCTGGGGCCATATGAGCACCAACGATGTGTTCGTCCACCTCAAAGCCGCCACCCTGGGTACGATTCTGTCACTGGCGGTATTAACCTACATCTATCGTCTGGAAGGTTTTTCCAAGGGCGTATTTGTTATCGACTGGCTGCTGACCACCGGCTTGCTTTTGGGAACCCGGGGATCTTTCCGCATTTTTCTCGATACCTGGAAACGAAAAACGTTAAGTGGCCACGACGTGCTGATATACGGCGCCGGTAAAGGTGGGGAGATTTTACTCCGGGAGTTGTTGAACAATCAGAGCCTGGGGCTGAAACCGGTCGGCTTCATAGATGATGATATTTTGAAAAACGGTAAAAAACTGCTGGGATACCCTATCCTGGGAAGTTTTCAGGAACTTGAAACCGTGGTAAAAAAACACCGCCCCACCGGCCTTCTCATTTCGTTCAATCATGCAAACGGCAGGCCCTTTGACACCATCGCCGACAAATGCCATGAAAATGGCCTGTTCGTCCGAAAGTTTGCCATCCACCTTGTCGACATGATGAAAAATTAACTTGGAAATTCTAAACAATGATCATACTGGGGATCGAAACATCCTGTGATGATACCGGCGCGGCCGTTGTCAAAGACGGCCATGAAATCCTGTCCAATGTGGTATCTTCACAAATAAAGATCCATCACCCATATGGGGGGGTTGTCCCGGAACTCGCCTCTCGCAAGCATATGGAAACAATCGTTCCCGTAGTGGAACAGGCCCTCAGTGAAGCAGGAATCGATTGGAGCCGGGTAGACGCCATTGCAGCAACTCACGGACCGGGTCTGGTTGGATCGTTGCTGGTGGGATTTTCTTTTGCAAAGGCCTGCGCTTATTCTCTGAACATACCCTGGATCGGCATCGATCATCTGGAAGGCCACATCAACTCGGTTTTTCTAGAACCGGATGCCCCACCGTTTCCATTTGTTTCCCTGCTGGTCTCCGGCGGCCATACCAGCATCTATTATGTAACCGGTCACACACATTACCAGCTTATGGGACAAACCCGGGATGATGCCGCCGGAGAGGCCTTTGACAAGGTTGCAAAGATGCTCGGCCTGGGCTACCCGGGTGGTTGTGTGATCGATGAGATGGCTAAATCGGCGAATTCGAATCAAATTCGGTTTCCCAGACCGTATTTAAACAAATCTGAATTCGATTTCAGCTTCAGCGGACTCAAAAGCGCAGTCAACCGATATATTCAGACCCACCCGGACACCTATGCAGACCAGACGCCCGATATCGTGGCCGGTTTCCAGGAGGCTGTGGTGGATGTTCTCTCATTTAAATTGATGACTGCCGCCGGTTTTAAAAACTGCCGCCATATTGCCTTGGCAGGCGGCGTAGCGGCAAACAGCCGACTTCGCCAACAGGTTCAGCACCGAGCCAAGCCCAAGGGGCTTAAGGTTCACCTGCCGTCGCTTGAATTTTGCGGAGATAACGCAGCCATGATTGCGGCGGTTGGATTTCAGTACCTGAAATCCGGAAAGGGGTCCCAGATGGATCAGGATGTCTACTCACGGATGCCGATGGCCGTCGCCAAATCGAAATCCAGATAGTCTGCCTTTAATTTCAGGATCCGACCTGTGGACCGTTGCATGCGCCTTTGCATTTCCGGGGATTCGTCAAATGCCGCTAATAGCGTTTCCAACGCTGTCTCCATGTGCTTGCGATGGTGACAGATCAGCGCCACATCGATATCTGCGGCAACAATTTGCCGAATAACCGTTCGAATATCAAAATGTTTGGTTATGGCCCCCATATCCAGGTCATCTGTCAAAACAATCCCCTTATAGCCCAGTCGATCGCGGAGCCACCCCTGGACAATTGCCGGGGAAAGGCTGGCCGGCCAATCCGGATCGATGGCTGAATATCGAATATGAGACAGCATCATTCCCGCCACCTGGCAGGTAACCGCCCGCTCAAACGGTTTGATGTCAAAGGCCATCAGCGAATCTGAATCTGCATCAAATACCGGCAGATCGTCGTGTGAATCCAGGGTGGTGCGGCCAATGCCCGGAAAATGTTTGGCAACGGCCATGATGCGATGCTGTTGAAACTCCCGAATCATGTGTTCGCCCATTTCCGCGACCCATTCAGGATCGCCTCCAAACGCTCGACCGGCCATGACACTGTTGATATCCCGTGGTGCCACGTCCAATACCGGGGCCATATTCATGTTGAAGCCGATTTGCTCGAGCTCTCCGGCCGTTACCCGAGCAAATTCAATCGCGTCGGAAACACCGGTCATGGCGGGATTACCCGGAAACTGGGTAAAGGGCGGCTTGAGTCGTTTCACCTGCCCGCCCTCCTGATCAATGGCGATCAACAAAGGCGGCCGGCCGCATTGCTGGGCATATTGCTGAATATCTGCACACAGGCGGGTGATCTGTTCCGGATAATCGATATTCCGGCTGAACAGAATCAGTCCCCCCACGTGCAGTGTATCGATCAGATACCGGACGTCATCGGATAATTTCCGGCCATGAAAACCGACCATCAATCGCTGGCCCGCCAATTGCTCTCGAGACAATTCACCCATGGATTCTCCTGCCTACCGTCTGAGCTGATACTTGCGCACAGCACGGTTATGGTCTTTGATGTTGGTTGAAAACTGATGGGTCCGATCCCGCCGGGCGACAAAATAGAGAAATTCCGTCTCAGCCGGGAACAGCGCAGCCCGGATGGCCTCTTTTCCCGGGTTTGCGATGGGACCCGGGGGAAGCCCCTTCATCTGGTATGTGTTATATGGTGTTGGCGTGGTCAAATGCTTACGGGTCAGGTTACCATCAAAGTCTTTTATACCATAAATAACCGTTGGATCGGACGCCAGTCGCATACCGCGCGCCAACCGGTTGTGAAACACGGAGGATATAATGGGCCGCTCGGCGGGATCTCCGGTTTCCTTTTCGATGATGGCGGCGAGCGTCACAATCTGATGCACCGAAAACCCCATTGATTCGGCACGGACTTGCCAGTCAGGCGCAAACACCGACCAGAATCCGGCCACCATGGTATCGATGATTTTTTCCGATGTGACGTCTTTGGGGAAAAAATAGGTGTCCGGGTACAAATACCCCTCAAGGCCGTGCCCTTCGAGTCCATAACGTTCCGCCAGACGCGCATTGGAAGCAAATTTTCTAAAATCGGCTGCATTGGCAAAATCCGTTTTTTCAATCATCTCTGCGATCTGCAGCAACGTATGGCCTTCCGGTACCGTTAACCGATATAGTATGACTTTGCCCACAACGAACCGCTTGAGTATATCCGCCGGTGACATGGCGCCGGATATTCGGTATTCGCCGGCTTTGATCTTTCGGTCGGATCCGTTGATCCGGGCAAGTAGACGGAACTTGAATGGGTGGGAAATGATGCTTTCCCGGGCCAGCACACGGGCGATGTCCGAAACATTCTGACCGGATCGCACTGTGAAGCGTCGGGTCGCCGCTTCCGGAAAAGCCGGCAGGGTCGCATAGTCGTTTAAAATGGAGACTGAAAGAAAAAAGGCAACACCGATCAACAAAACGGCGGCGGATACGATCACATGATACTTTTTCATCACATTCTAAGCGGTTCTCCTTGTTATACTATCTATAAACTCCAGGTCCTTGTTCTGGCTGTTCTTTGTCCCGATTATCAATATTTCAATCTGCTGCTCTTGGGTCTTTCTGAAGTACAGGCGTCCACTGTAAGCAAACAATACTTCCCAAACGGTCTGTCTTCCTTTCTTGCCGAAAACTTTTCGCTTTATTGGGACCTGGTCCGGCACCTCGTTAAGCCGGTGGATAATCTCTTCTCCCTTTATCTTCATATCATCGGTAAGTCCGGAAAACCCCTCAATCGCCTTTTCATGAACAAGGATATGCTTGTATAGCGCTTTGAATCGTCTGCCCAGAATTTCTTCTTCTCGGCTTTTCCGTCTATGCCCCCGGTTTTGGAGTTTTTCATATCCGGATATTTTTTCTCTCAGCACACCCATCTCCGTCTTCTGTTGGGTCTGCAATGACAAATTTTGCGAGAGTGTTTCATCCAGCTGAACGATTTCTTCAAACAATTGCGCTTCGTAATTACTGGCCTGAGCCTTTTGATCAGCAAGCTTTTTCTTCAACCGATCCCGTTCAAAGGAAACCGATTCATGCTGATCATGTAATTCAGCCATTCGTGCCTGATAGTCTTTTTCATGGTTTAAAAGCCGTTGAAGCACCTGTTCGCGTTCATGATCTTCCTGCTCCGTGAGCTGAAGACCGGCGCGGTAAAAAAGAAAAAGGCCCACCATGGATAGAAGAATGTAGCCGGCTAGTATTGAAATGGAGATGGGTTTGTAAAAACCGATTTTCACTTCCACCGTTATGGCAAGGCCATCATTGAGTAATGCGAAATTTTCGGATGCAACCGTCATTGCATTTTCAGGCATCACCGGTGGGTCGCTCTCTTCAATGGTTGACGGATACACGATCGTCTTCCGACCGGCCGTGATCAGAACGGTAGTTCCAGCGCCCCAGGATATCATCTTCCGGGATTGAAGATAGCCATCGATGTTTGCCCGAAATGCCGTTTGCAGCCGGATGTTTCCCGCCAGGATAGATTCCACATCACCGGTGCTGACCTCTTCAATCTCACGGGTATAGTGCTTGGACAAATAATGCTCAAGCGCCTGGATCGTAAAACCATAACAGATCGGCGGGAGTAAAATGCAAATGGCAAGTACTCGGAAAGAAAGATGCTTCATGATGGCTCTATCGGCGTCGGCCCCCCAGCCTTAAGTGGGGCAATTCTCAGCCACATGGTTCGGACGGCCAACGCTGTCAGGGGCTTTACAGGTTCGCCAATTTCTCCATCTCGGCCTTGGCATCCGCGAAGGACGGATCAATGCCCAGCGCATTTTCCAAAGCGGCTTTTGCTTTTTGTGTCTCGCCCTTTTTCAGGTAAGCAAGCCCCAGATGATAATGAACGGTCGCGTTGTCCGTCATTTTTCCCAAACTGGCGTTGAATTCATTGATGGCACTATCATAAAAGCCTTTGTTATAATACGCCCAACCGAGTGTATCCATAATCCGCGGATCACGCGGTGCCAATTCCTTGGCCTTTTTGGCGAACCCAAGCGCCTCATCGGTGCTGCCGCCTCCGGCGATAATCTGATAGGCAAGATTGTTGAGCGCCGGAACCGATTCAGGATTAATTTCAAGCTCGGCCCGATAATGGTCTTCTGATAGCTTTGGCTGTTTCTTCAGATCGTATATGGTGCCAAGCATCATGTGGAAACCTTTTTTCTGCGGGTTTTGTTTGAGGCCGGCTTCGTATTGCGCGATGGCCTCGTCGGCTCTTTTCTCAGAAAGATACAGCCGCGCCAGTCGGTGGTAAGAACGCATATAATTGGGGTCTTTGGCCAAAGCCGCCTGGTAAGCCTTTTCGGCCGAATCCTTATCCGGTTTTTGAACCAGAAGATCGCCTTTCATGCACAGGATGATCGCATGAAGTCCAGCCCGGTCCCCCACCTGCTCCAATTGACGATCACACACGGCCAAAGCGGTATCCGTTTCCCCTTGGGCGGCTCGAATCTGGACCAACTGGCTTAAGGCTTCCATGTAAGCCGGATTGAGCGACAGCGCCGATTCAAATCGCTCCAAGGCCGGAGCGTTTTCCTTTTTCACGCGATGGATTAGGCCCATCTGATAATGCACCATGGGGTTTTTCGGTGCCTCGGTCACCAATGCGGAAATGGTCTTTTCAGCCAGGTCAATCTTCTTGCTGTAAAACTGGGCCGTTCCCAGGATAAAACGTGCCTGTTGGCTGCCCGGAACCAGTTCTAAAACCGAGTTGCACTCCCTTTCGGCCGAATCAAAGGCGCGATCTTTGAGATAAAGATCCGCCAGCATCAGCTTGGCCTTTATATGCTTCGGGTTCAATTCTACGGCCTCGAGCAGGGTCGATTTGGCCACCCGGGTTTCCCCGTTGCCCAAATGCGCAATGGCCTTATAATAATAGACATCCACCGCATCCGGATCATCTTTGAGAAGGTGGTCAAAGTGACCGATGGCGTCTAAATACTGTTTTCGCGCCACCATCAGTTCACCCTTTAGTCGCTGGGCCGGATTGTAATTGGGGCGCAATGTAAAGACTTCCTGTAAGCTGTTTTCAACGGTGTCATAGTCTTTATTTTTCATATGGAATCTGGCGATGGTGGTCATAATCCCCACATCTTCGGGCTGCAGGGCAAGGGCCTTTTCATAAAGTGTGAGGGCCTTCTCGCCATTGCCAACCGCCTCGTAATACCTGGCTGAAACCAGTGCCGGCTTGGCGCTTTTGGGATCAATCGCCATGGCTTTCAGAAAGGCGGCTTCGGCTTTTCCCGGTTCAGACCTGCCCATGAAATAATTTCCCTTTACCAGGTAAAGGTCGGAATTGTCAGGATTGGCATCGATGGCTGAATCCAGAACCGCTTCGGCCCCCTGGAAATTGCTCCGACTTTTGTAAAAACCGAACAGGGCCAGACGTATTTTGATGTCATCCGGGTTAACGGACACCGCCTGCTTCAATAGTTGCTCGGCTTCTTCATATTTTCCGTCCATACTCTGCAACCGGGCCAGTCCCAGATAGGCGGATGTTTTTTGAGGGTCGAGGTCGATAACCTTTTGAAATGTTTCGGCCGATTCGCTACGATTGTCCTCTTGGGCCAGTGCACTGGCCAACATTAAAAGCGCTTCAATATTTTCCGGTTCTTTTGACAGCACAATATCAAGCTTCTCTTTGGCTGCCGGAAATTTTTTGCCCAGCACGAGAAAGGTTGCCAGCTTTAGATGTGCAGCGGTGTTTTCGGGATCGAGTTTGGCCACATCGGAATAAGCCTGATAGGCTTTTTTGGCATTTCCCAGTTTTAAATAAGTCTCACCCAGTGTCGTATAGGCATCAGCAAAATTGGGATCGATCTGAATTGCGTTTCTCAGTTCCAGTTCAGCGTTTTTATACTCTCCCTTTTCGAAATAGGCTTTTCCCCTTTCGAAATATCCCACCTTTTTCTCTTCCTTGGATGAGCAACCGATAACCAGCAGACAGCAAACCAACCATACAGAAGTAAATTTAACCAAACGACGCATTATCAAACCCCCTTGCCAACAGCCAAGTTATTTATGTCAAATAGTTGTGATTAAAACGGATTAATCACATATTCCCGCATCATTGTCAAACGATCAATCCCCAAATCAGCAAGTACCGGTGGAACCATTTCGGTCTGAATTTGTGCACGACATTCGCGCATTCAACTACCGGGGACGAACTACCGGGGACGTTCTTCAGAATATAATTTTCTATCAGAAACTTATATTCTGAAGAACGTCCCCATCCGAAA
>JAFDDL010000020.1 GCA_019310865.1 Deltaproteobacteria bacterium
CATTGCTCCTCATCATCCGATTCAAGTTCCAGGTAGATGGTGTCATCGTGGCTCTTTAGCTGCCATTCAAGGGTGAGGTCACCATCGCCCCAGTCGTAGGTGTTATGGGCGGTTACCTGCCACGTTTTCAGGTCGTAATCCACCATATAACCCATCTTGAGGTCCGAGAGAGTCAGGTCGGTTATCTTCAGATCAGACGGCTGCTTTTTTTTAAAAAAATCTTTCAAGCCCATGTGTATCCTTCTAACTGCCCTAATCCGGCAAAGCCGGAATAGAGGTGCTGAGTGCTAAGTGCTGGGTGCTAAGTGAAGGATTTTCTCTTTCAAATCGACAGAATTCCACGACTCAGTACTTAGCACTTAGAACCGAGCACTTTCTTTATTAGTTACCGTCAGTTATCTGCGCAATCCCCATCCTTTTCTTTAACTCCAAAAGATTGTCCGATGCCGTCACGCTAACCTGGCCGGTCAGGGCCTGGTTGATTTCGTCATCGACACTGCGGTCGGCATTGGCCATCTCACCATAGGCCACGGCAAGCGATTCATCCTCTTCCACCTTGCTTTTCATTTTTTCAAGCATGGCAATGGTGCCCGAAGAATCGACTTTGGCCAATTGTTCATTTATTTTTTTTGTGGAAGCCGCAGTTCTTGCCCTGGCTTTCAAGGTGACCAGATCATTTTCATAGGTGGTGACGGATGATTTGATTTTATTCACATTGCCCTGAAGGGTGTTGGCCATCTGTTCATGCCGATCGGCTTCCTGAGAAAGGCGCACCGATTCGCTGGTGGCCACCTCCTTTTTCGATAGGGCCTCGGTGGCGAGCCGCTCGGCTTCCTCGGGTGCCAGCGCGCCGCTTTGCATCTTTTGCAGCAACAGCATCGCCTTGCGTTCGTAATCGGCAGCCAATTTTTTCTGGTTCTCCGCATTTTTACGCGTACGAATGGCAATGCCTTTCACTTCCGCCAGGCTTGTCATCGCTTTGGTGAGGTCGGATTTTAGATCACGAATCCCCTGTTCAGTCATTTTGATGGGATCCTCAAATTTTTCGATTATGTTGTGGGCCTCAGATTGGCCGATTTTAAACAGTCTTTTAAATATGGACATGTCATGATCCTCCTATTTCACATATGACAGAAGTTCGGCACCGTATTCGGACAACGCCAGACCCAGTGCGTGGATGGATGCCTCCAGCTCGTTTCGATTCAGGTTTTCAAGCTGCAGCGTGTCCCGAAAGAGAATGTATGACCCGGTTTCGTCCAGGACAAAGGCGCCGTGCACCACGTTGCGATTCATTTGCAGCAACCGGGCGTAGAGGTTGCCAGGTGCCTCCGGCACTCCCATGATCACCTGTTCCAGCACCAGAATGGGACTTTCACAGTCGATGATCAGGTTTTTGATGCCATTTTCCTCATCCTCCACCACAACCAGTTCCTCTTCGAGGTCTTCCTTGACAATGGCCACGTTCATGTCTTGAAGATACTGTTTAACCTGCTCAAATTTGTTCGCCATAAATACCTCCCGATGGGATTTTCCAAGTTTAAGGTTTGATGTTCTATGTTTATTTAAGCAATATTCGGCCGATCATCGGCGATGACAATCAGCCGATCATCGGCGCCCAGATGCCGTTCGCCATCCGGGTTGGCCAGATAATTTTCTCCCGTCTTGTCCACCAGGCCCAGACATAAAATGTCCCACTCCTGCTTGAGCTTGCACATGGTATTGAAAAACGTCTGACCGATAAATTCTGCGGGGACTTTGATTTTATATAGATCCTTTCCATATCGGTTGCTGACCAGTTCGCTAATAAGGCGGGTAATGCCGTGATCCAGAGCCGCCTGGACGAGCAGGTTGGTGGTCAAATCCCCCACCACGATCACCTCGTCGGCCTTGGCCAATTTGCAGTGCCCGAGGTTTTTGGGGTCCATCAGTTCAACGCAGGTATACACGTCCGGACGTCGGTTTTTAATGGTGAGGGTGCTCAAGATAGTTTTGGCGTCCCGGGCGTATGCATCCAGACGGTCGTCCGAAAGGACGATGATCGACTGTGCGGCATCGATGGTCGCCTTGTCCAGATTTTCCGGGTTGACGTCACCCCGGACAAAAAACAGGTATGGGTCGTCAAGGGGTTTTTCTGCAATATCGGCCAGGACGACCAGGGGCGTTCCTTTGCATTTTGGATCGGCCCGAAGTTCTGCCACGATATCGCTGCCTCGGTAATTCCACCCGCAGAGGATAAAGTGATTCGAAACGGTTGCTGTTTTCATACCTTTATTCTCCAAGATCCGCTTTTCGATCAAAACACTTGCAATGGTCGCCGTTAGAATTCCCAGAAACCCGATTCCCAGTATCATGACGCCCATGCCCACCAGACGACCGCCCGGTGTGGTCGGAGAAATATCGCCATAACCGACGGTCGTCAGGGTGACGACCGACCACCACAGGGCATCCAGCGGGCGGGTTCCTTTTTCAAAATAGATAAACCCGCTGCTTCCCAGGATGATGACCAACAAGAGGATGATACCGACCTTGTGAATGTTTTCCCGCATAACTGCGGAGACCATATCTTTAAAAAATCGAAAAAAAAGATGCATGGGCACTAATTACAGGTTCGGATTTGATGGAATCGAATTGAATCGATTCAGCGAATGGGCCGGCGGTTCGGATGCCAACCCAATCCCATTTGCCTTGAATTGAAACGGGTGTCATGTCATATTTCGATGCTCCGGCAGCCGGACCGAATCCATCCGGAATTGCCGGGTTCCGAAATGCCCCTAAAAGATAGCGCATTTTCATATATTTTCAAGGACAATACGTGGAAAATGATACGAAAAATATCAATGAATATATCGGCGCATTAAAAAAATCCCCACGCATGGGCAGCCAGGTGGTGTTTCATCGGGTGCTGCAGAGCATCCCGGCCCGTTGCGACCAACTGGAGAAACCCTGGCCGAAATCCATCGACGATGCCTTGGTCCAATCGGGCATACGATCGCTATATAGCCACCAGGTTCGCGCGATGGACCTGATTCGTAGCGATAAACACGTGGTGGTGGCAACCCCCACGGCCAGTGGAAAGACCCTTGTGTATAATCTGCCGATGCTGGAGCAGGTACTGCTCGATGGTGACGCACGGGCGCTCTACATTTTTCCCTTAAAGGCCCTTGCCCAGGATCAGCGTCGCGTTTTCGAACAGCTGGCAGCCGCTTGCCCGGGTGCATCCGCTACGGCCGCTATTTATGATGGAGACACCACGGCCTGGCACGGGAAAAAGATCAGGCAATCCCCACCGCATGTGCTGATGACCAATCCGGAAATGCTCCATCTGTCGATGCTGCCGTATCACAGCCAGTGGGCGGCGCTGTTTACCAATCTTAAACTGGTGGTTGTTGACGAGGTGCACACCTACCGGGGCATACTCGGCTCGAATATGGCCCAGGTGTTCAGACGGCTGAAACGAATGTGCAATCATTACGGCAGCGAACCGACATTTGTTTTCTGTTCGGCCACCGTGGGAAATCCGGCACAGCTCGCGCAGCAGCTGACCGGTCTTGACGTGACGGCCGTTACCCAAAGCGGCGCGCCCAGGGGCAAGCGGCATCTGGTTCTTATGGATCCGGTAAACGGTCCGGCTCGGATGGCCATCGAATTGCTCAAGGCGGCCCTTCCCAGAAAACTTCGAACCATCGTCTATTCGCAGTCACGGAAAATGGCAGAGCTCATTGCCCTGTGGGCTAGCAACCAGGCCGGCGATGATGCGGACAAGATCAGCGCATATCGGGCCGGATTTCTGCCCGAAGAGCGACGGGAAATCGAAACCCGGCTGGCAAGGGGCGATCTGCTGGCGGTTATCAGCACCAGTGCGCTGGAGTTGGGAATCGATATCGGGGATCTGGATTTGTGTATCCTGGTGGGGTATCCCGGCACCCTCGTTTCGACATGGCAACGCAGTGGACGGGTGGGGCGGGGTGGTCAGGATTCGGCCCTGGTGCTCATTGCCGGAGAAGACGCCCTGGATCAGTTTTTTCTGCACAATCCGGAACAATTGATTACCCAGGCACCGGAATCAGCCGTTGTGAATCCGGAAAATCCTTATATCATGGCCAAACACATCCCTTGCGCGGCTGCGGAGTTGATATTGCATTGCGACGATCCGATCATCTCATCGCCTGCCGCCCGGCAGGTTGTCACGGAGCTGGAATCAACCGGTGATTTACTGCGCAGTGCCGATGGGTATCACATCATCTCAAAGCGAAAAGCACCCCACCGTCGAATTAATCTTCGGGGCAGCGGCCGGCAGTTTCAGATTCTAACCCGGGAAACCGGTGAGCGAACCGGTGAAATCGACGGCTTCCGGGCATTTCGCGAGACCCACCCCGGCGCTGTTTATCTGCATCGGGGGGAAACGTATCTTGTGGACACGCTGGATCTCGAGACCCACCAGGTTCTGGTGACCCCGGCCCGCGTCGGCTACTACACACGGGTAATGGGCCATAAGGAGACCGAGATTCTGGATGTTATTGATTCCAGGCCCATCCGGGGGACCCATTTTTATACCGGTCGGCTCAAAGTCACCGACCAGGTGACCGGATATGAGAAATGGGAAATCCGAGGCAATAGGCGTCTGGGCAGAACCCCTCTGGATCTGCCGCCCCAGGTGTTTGAAACCGAGGGAATCTGGTTTCGCATTTCCCAGTCCGTTGCCCAGCAGGTTGAATCAAACCACCTTCATTTCATGGGTGGCATTCACGCCATTGAACATGCGGCCATCGGCATCTTCCCCCTGTTGGTGATGACGGATCGAAATGATTTGGGCGGCATTTCGATCACCTATCATCCCCAGGTGGGGAGTTCGACGATTTTTATATACGATGGCATTCCCGGTGGCGCCGGTCTTTGTCGTCAGGCGTTTCAGAAGGCTGAAGACCTGGTGAATCACACACAACAGGTCATTGAATCCTGCCCCTGTGAAACCGGATGTCCGGCATGCGTCCATTCACCCAAATGCGGGTCCGGAAACCGCCCCATCGATAAAAAAGCGGCGGCGTTTATCCTGCAAAAAATCAGACGGGCAACGCCGGCACCTGAACCGACCTTGCCCATGGCGGCCAAACGAACCGATGATCGAGCGACAAGCGCCGAATCGGTGCGCGAAACAGCTGAAAAGAAACGTCCCCGTCGATTCGTCTCCCGTGCCCGAAAAATGAAGATTCGCACCGATCATTCCACCGGTAAGGCCCCGACCCGGGCTTCCGGCGGGACGCATATCGGGGTTTTTGACCTGGAAACACAGCTGTCTGCAAAGGAGGTGGGGGGCTGGCACCGGGCGGACTTGATGCGAATCAGTTGCGGCGTCTTGTATGATTCGCGGCTGGACCGATTTTTAACCTTTACCGAACAACAGGTGCCGGAGCTGATCGCACATTTGCAAAAGGTCGATCTGGTGGTGGGATTCAATGTCAAGCGATTCGATTATCGCGTTTTGTCCGGTTACGACGACTTTGATTTTCAGCAGCTTCCCACACTTGATATGCTCCATGAGGTGCATCGTCATCTGGGCTACCGTCTGTCTTTGGACCATTTGGCGCGGGTGACCCTGGGGGCAGAGAAGACCGCCGACGGCCTGCAGGCTTTAAAGTGGTGGAAAGCCGGAAAACTCGATGAAATCATCGCGTACTGCCGCAAGGACGTTAAAATCACACGCGATCTATTTCTATATGGTAAGGAAAAGGGGTATCTGCTGTTTAACAACAAGAGCGACCAGATGGTCCGGGTTCCGGTTAACTGGTAGGAAGCATCAGCGAAAATTAATTTTCATTCGCTAACACCAACTGAAGTTGCAGCCTGTTGGGATACCGTTCTCGACGCTCTTCACGGACCCTTCGATCCGAAGTTTCTCTTCGTTCCGGGGTTGTCTGGCTGTAGGTGAATTGACGTCTCTCTATTCCCGAACGTCTACCGCCGCAATCATATACAAAGCCTCTATTCTTCACGGGATTTTCGACCTTTTCGGATACGTCTTCTTCTGAAAATGGCCAGCCCCATCAGGCCGGTTCCCAGGAGTATCACCGACTCAGGAGCGGGATTCGCTATAGCGGAAAATGCGGTTACCGTCAGACTTTTTCCTTTCTTTTTGTTGGTGTTGAAATAGGAATTAAAGGCGGAAGCGACATCTTTTGCTTTGTCATCTCCGTTATCGAGATCAACAAGGAGGAACTCATCGGAATTGCCGATAACCAGAAAATCTTCGCTTTCGGAATTCTTAGCGCGTTTAGCTGCTTTTCCTACTTTTTTCTTAAGTTGCCTTTTGTTATTGACGTTAAATTTTGTAATCGATGACTTATCCAGGTTCATGTGCTGGTCTTTCAGATATGTTTCAACTGTCTTGTCTTCTGTGTCAACGATTTTTACCGCCCCGGCAGAACTACAGATGCCAAGGCAAAGTACCAATCCAGCTATTATACTTATAAAGCGACGCATGTCCAACCTCCCCGTTGTTGGGTGGGATTGTCGTTTTCAAATCATATTGTGTTGGCACCAGTGTGAAGCCGGAGACTCTGCTCCACGCAATCGGAAACATGTCGATTAGGGTTTCCATTTGTACGTTGCAAAAACCGTGCAAGAAAAGCGTAATTTTAATATGAATTAATTACAGCTTGTTGCATTAATACGCAGTCAAGAGTGCGGAAAAACTATGCAGTTTGCTTCACAATTTTATGAAAATGGAATCCTAATAACATAACGTGTTTAAGGATAATGCCCTGTCAATTGTCATATGTCAATGGTTATTGGCACTTGGGGATTCGCCGTCCGCCTCTGACGGATTTGGAATTCACCGAAAATCCGGTTGACGGTCGTTTCGGACATGGCGGGGTCAAAAAGTCCTTGCTTCATGAAAAAAATCGCGTATTAAGTGGTGAGCACGAGCGCAAACAGAACCCCATAACCACCAGCCAAATCGAAAGGGGGCCAATGCCAGACTACCAGACGATCATTTGCCATCAAACCGATGCCGTCGCCACCATTACCATCAACCGGCCGAAGGTTCTCAATGCCATGAACCAGCAGTTCTGGATTGACTTTGAAGATGCTCTTGACGCGATGGGTAACAATTCAGATGTCAAGGTTCTGATAATTACCGGTACGGGTCGAGCCTTTTCAACCGGTGCGGATCTCAAAGCGTCAAAGGATCGCGATCCGGATGCCTATCGGTCATATTTGACGCGGCTGCAACAGATTTCCAGAAAACTCATTCGCTATGAAAAGCCGACCATAGCTGCAATCAACGGGTATGCATTGGGATCCGGCTATGAACTGGCGCTGGCCTGTGATATTCGAATCGCGGCCGAAGACGCCCAAATCGGGTCTCCCGAGGCCCGGGTAAACGCCTCTGTGACCGGTGGCGCATTCAAGCTTCTTTACGACCTTGTGGGGCCTGGAAAGGCCAGGGAGCTGCTGTTTACAGCCGAATATATCAGCGGGCGGGAAGCAGCGGCCATCGGGCTTGTCAACAAGACAGTTGCTTCTGACGACTTGATGGCTGCCGCTGAAACGATGGCCCGGAAAATCGCCGAAAACTCTCTGTTTTCCATTCAGATGATGAAAAAGGGACTTTTTCTCGCCCAGGGAGAGACTAGCATGGACGCGCTGATGGATTTTGAAATCGAGGCGTGTCTGGCTTGTGTATCCACGGATGCCCGCAGGCAGTCGTTGCATGATTTTGAAAAACGGAAAGAAAAATAGGTTAGGCCGGAGGAGATCGAATATGGATTTAGATCGTATTCTAAACGCGGAGTCGGTAGCGATTGTTGGTGCCTCGAAGAACGTCACCAAACGTGGATATCAGGCCATCCGAACGCTTCTGGATGAAAAATATGAGGGGTCCATCTATCCGGTCAACCCGAAGGAAACCAGACTCCTGGGGCTTGCCTGTTACCCCAGCGTCAAGGATATTCCCCAGCAGGTGGATCTGGCTTTGATTACAACACCGGCATCCACCGTGCCGGCGATCCTTGAAGATTGTGGGAAAAACGGTGTGCAGGGTGCGGTTGTCGTGGCCGGTGGTTTCGGCGAAACCGGCAGGTCGGGGATCGCCCTTGAAAAAGAAATGGTCAAGATCGCAAGCAACAATGGTGTGCGACTGGTGGGGCCGAATACTTCAGGGATCATGAACCTGAAGTCAAATTTGAACCTGGTGGGTCTCAGTAATGTGCCCCGGGGAAATATTGCCATCATGTCCCAAAGCGGCAACATGGCGCTGAGCCTGATTACAGAAGCCAAAATTAAGAGTTTAAAAGGCTTTTCCTACTATGTGGGCATTGGAAACGAAGCCGATTTACGATTTCACGAGTATCTGGAATTTTTCCGAAACGATCCGGAAACCCATGCAATCCTGATGTATGTGGAGGGCATGCGCCAGGGACGTAAGTTTTTGCAGGAGGCCTATCAAACAACCGGTGAAAAACCGATCATTCTTCTGAAAAGCGGGCGATCGGTAACGGGAAAGCGGGCAGCGGGATCTCACACCGGGGCGCTGGCCGGTATGTCGGCGGTTTCGGACTCGGCATTTGGACGTGCCGGCATCATGGTCGTGGACAAGTCCGACGAGCTGTTTCCGGTTGCGGAAACGCTGTCGAGCCTCCCATCGATTACCAACAATCAGGTGGCCATCCTTGCCGACGGCGGCGGTCACGCGACCATTGCAGCTGACCTGTTAACCGACCTGGGTCTAAAAATTCCCAATCTGACACAAAAAACCCAGGATAGGCTACGGAAAATTCTCCCACCCGCTGCAACGGTATTAAACCCGGTGGATGTGGCCGGCGGCACCGATGCCTCACCGACATTGTTTGCCGACTGCGCCCGAATCCTTCTTAAAGATCCGCAAATCGGCGGTCTTTTGATCGTGGGGCTTTTCGGCGGATATGGCATCCGATTCGCCGAAACGCTGGCATTACAGGAGGAGGATGCCGCACACCAGATCGGAAAGCTCGTGGCCGGGGGAAAAAAGCCGGTCATCGTTCACAGCCTGTACAGCTTTGAAAAGCCGCATTCTCTGCATCTACTGCGCTATTACAACATACCGGTATACGATTCGCTCGATGTGGCATGTAAATGTATTTCCGTACTGGGCAAATACGGCAACTACCTGCGCGGGTATCACCCCAAGTTCAGTTTTGCCCTCAACCGTCATTCCAAGAAAAAATTCGCCGCGCAGCAAATAATCGACCAGGCTCTGGAAAAGGGGCGAAATGTTCTTCTGGAAATCGAGGGGAAACAGCTGCTGGCGCTGCACGGCGCATCGGTGGTCCAAAATAATCGAAATGAGAACCAGAACGGAAAATCGCCGCTCATCGAATGCCGGACAGATACAAATGGCTGCCGGGATTATCTTGCAAAAAATGTTGAGGAGGCGGTTCGCTTCGCCGATCGAATTGACGGGACGGTGGTCATGAAGATCGTGTCGCCCGATATTCTGCATAAGAGCGATGCCAAGGGCGTTCGGCTGCGTCTTAGAGACGAGCGCGAGATACGTGGGGCGTATAAAAGCATCATGAAGCACGCCAACGCATACAAGCCCGACGCCGATATCCGGGGCGTGATGATATCTCCCATGGCCGATGCCGGCTTGGAGGTTATTATCGGTGCCAAAACCGATGAGCAATTTGGACCGGTCCTCATGTACGGCCTGGGCGGGGTGATGGTGGAGATTCTTCAGGATGTTTCCTTTCGAGTGGTCCCCATTTCACGACGCAGTGCCAAAAAAATGATCGAGGAAACCAAGTCATATCCAATTTTGAACGGCGTTCGCGGACAACCCGCCTATGATAAAAAGGCCCTGGAAGACCTGCTGCTGATATGCTCTGAGGTCGTCGAGACCTATCCGGAAATCTACGAAATGGATTTAAATCCCGTAATTTTGTATGAAAAAGGATTGAGTATTGTTGATGTGCGAATCATCTTGAATCCATAGCTTTGGGAGGCATCATGGATATTCGAAATACCCGAACCACCATTCTAAATCTGTGTAAAACCCGGAAACACGCACTCTGATGTACGAAAACGACACCGCCGTCGCCCAATACTGTGATGCGCATTATGGTGATACCCATTACGGTGTGGAGAATTTTTCCGCCAGGCTGGCAAAGCTGGGACTGGCGCATACCCAATCCAAGCCCAGAAAACGCGCTCTGGACCTGGGGTGCGCCGTAGGCCGGGGGGCATTCGAGCTGGCCAAGGAATTCGAGTTTGTCAACGGTCTTGATTTTTCGGCCCGTTTCATTCGCATCGCCTTTCAGATGCAGGAAAAAGGCGTCATTCATTACGAACTGGTGGAAGAGGGTGAGGTCGTGTCCTACCATGAAAAACGCCTCGCGGATTTCGGATTGGAATCGGTTAAGGACCGGGTGGAATTTTTCCAGGCGGATGCGGTTAACTTAAAGCCGCAATTTACCAATTACGACTTAATTATGGACGCCAATCTGATCGATCGTCTCTATGATCCCGGAAAATTTCTCTCAACCGTTCACACACGGCTCAACCCGGGAGGGGTTCTGGTGATTGCCTCGCCTTATACCTGGCTGACGGAATTTACCAAACGCGAGCATTGGGTGGGCGGTTATCGAAAAGACGGTGAGCCGTATACCACCTTGGAAGGCTTGACGGATCTGCTGGACCGGCAGTTTCGCATGATCGGCGAACCAACTGACATTGAGTTCGTCATCCGGGAAACCCGCCGGAAATTTCAGCACACCGTCTCCCAGGTAACCGTTTGGGAACGCATCCGGTAACCCACCGTTATCCGTTGCTCAGCTTTTTGATACTTCCTGGCTGAAAAGTTGATTGACAACCGCCTGATACCGGTCAACAGATTTGAGTTTTTTTATCTGCTTGAATACATGTCCGGGGTCTTGAAAGAATCGGGAAAAATACTGCCAATAGCCTTTCATCTTATCGATCAAATGCCCGGGACCATGCATGTCGTCGCGGTAGGCCACGAAAAGATCGTCGTGAAATCTTTTGAACGCTTCAATCCGGAATGCCGTATCTGCGTCCCCGGATTTGATCTGCCAGGGTAGGAACGGATCGATCAGAGCGCCACGTCCGATAATCCATCGTTTGACGGAGGTATATCGGCTTTTAAGTGCCTGGAAGGTATCGACGTCAAAGATGTCGCCGTTATAAACCACGGGGGAATTTAACAGGTCAAGGCATTTTGCAAAACTGCCGTGGTCAATCGCACCGTCATACATCTGGATGCCGGTTCGGGGATGAATAATGATTTCCGAAAGCGGATATGTATTGAAAATGGGAATGAGATTGAAAATCTCCTCCTTTGTCTTTCGACCAATTCGGGTTTTGATCGACAGGCGGTTGGGAATTCGCGGAATCACCCGGTCCAGGAAGGCGTCAATCCGATTCGGATGCGGCAGCAGACCGGAGCCGCGTTTCTTTTTGGCAACCATGGGAAAGGGGCAGCCGAGGTTCCAGTTAACGGTTTTGTATCCCAGATCGTGGCATTTGCGAGCCATCCGGATGAAATCATCGGGGTCATTGCCCATGATTTGCGGAATGATGGGCATGGCGTGGTTATTTTCCGGCGATATATCCCGAAGGTGGGATGATCCGATGGTTTTGCCGGTCACCGTTGGGATAAACGGAGAGATGGCCGCGTCAAACCCCTTGAAGTGTTTGGTGAAAACATTCCGGTAAAGCGCATTCGTATAGCCGCGCATGGGGGCCAGGTATAAAAAGGGTTCCATCTGAATTGCAATGCTCCATACGTGATAAAGAGTTGCTTCTATACCATAATGCGTGAAATGTCACGCCTTTCCGTGAACCGGATGCAAATAACACCGGGTCTCTGCTTCATCCATGAGGCATTTGGACAAGGCAACTGCTGTGAAAATTAAATGTGTTTACCTTGGGCATCTCGAACATCCGCATTGACATATTTTCATAATTGCGTATGATGCACTCATCAATCGGGCCTCAAGGGGTCCGATTTTTTTATGCTTGGATGGAAAAAAATACATATTTACAAGAGGTTAGTTTGTGAGTTCGCAAATACAAGATGAGATCGGGCGGCGTCGGACCTTTGGGATCATCAGTCACCCGGATGCCGGCAAGACCACCCTGACTGAAAAATTATTGTTATTCGGGGGCGCCATTCAAATGGCCGGGGCTGTCAAGGCCCGCCGGGCGGCGCGTCATGCACGCAGTGACTGGATGCGCATTGAGCAGGAGCGCGGTATTTCCGTCACCAGTTCGCTCATGAAGTTCAATTACCGGGACTTTGAAATCAATCTGCTCGACACGCCGGGCCACGAGGATTTTTCCGAAGACACTTACCGAGTGCTCACGGCCGTGGACTCGGCCCTGATGGTCATCGACAGTGCAAAGGGTGTGGAGCCCCAGACTGAAAAGCTCATGGCGGTCTGCCGAATGCGCAATACGCCCATCATCACCTTCATCAACAAGCTTGATCGGGAAGGCTTGTCGCCTCTGGATGTTCTGGGTGATATCGAGGATAAGCTTCAGATCGAGTGTGCGCCGCTTTCCTGGCCCATTGGCATGGGAAAGGGTTTCAAGGGCATCTACAACCTCTATCGTCGCCAGTTGCAACTATTTACGGCCGGCGCGGATACCTCCGATTTCGAAACCGTCACCATCGACGACCTGGACTATTCGCGTCTCGACGAGCTGCTGGGCAGTCAGGCCGAAGAACTCCGGGAGGATGTGGCCCTGCTTGACGGGGCGGCCAATCCCTTTGAGTTGTCCGATTTTCTTAAAGGGAGCCAGACCCCGGTTTTTTTCGGCTCCGCCATCAATAATTTCGGTGTGCGCGAGCTGCTCAATGCTCTGGTCGACATGGCGCCGGCACCCGGACCGCGGCAAACAGACAGCCGGACCGTTGCACCGGCCGAACCGGACTTCTCCGGTTTCGCCTTTAAAATTCAAGCCAATATGGATCCGGCCCATCGGGATCGGATCGCCTTTGTCCGCATCTGTTCCGGTAAATTTACCCGGGGCATGAAGGTGCGTCATCATCGAATCGGGAAGACCGTCACATTTGCCAATGCCACGATATTCATGGCCCAGGATCGCTCCCATGTGGACGAGGCGTATCCCGGTGACATCATCGGTATTCACAATCATGGCACCATCAAGATCGGCGACACCTTTACGGAAAAAGAGCTGCTCAAATTCAATGGCATTCCAAACTTTGCGCCGGAGCATTTCCGGCGGGTGATACTGAAAAATCCCCTGAAGAACAAGCAACTGAACAAGGGCCTGTTGCAGTTGTCGGAAGAGGGCGCCATTCAGGTTTTCCGGCCCATTTTGGGCAACGCATATATCCTGGGTGCTGTGGGCGTGCTTCAATTTGACGTTACCATGGCCCGACTGAAGGCCGAATACGGTGTGGACGCTGTTTACGAGCCGGTTGAACGAACCACGGCCCGGTGGATCGATTGTACGGATCAGAAAAAACTGAAAGAATTCGAAAAGGAACACCAGAACAACCTTGCCCGGGATGCAGAGGGAAATCTGGCATACCTGGCGGTAAGCGATTGGCGGCTGGGCCATACCATGGAGCAGTGGCCTGAGATCGTGTTTCACAAGACTCGGGAGCATCGCTAGGGCAATTTTTGTCTTCTAATTTCTCTGTAAAAGACCCTTATATATCTCAAGCTTGACAATATTAGAGCCAAACCAATACCGATGTACAAGATCGCTAATTCTTCTTTCGGAATCACCGAATGGCGCAGCACTGCTCCCATTGCAATCATAACAACGATAATCAGATAACTATTCCAGGGAATAAAGGAGAACAAACATTTTTTCTCATTCATTAGAAGGATTCGTTCCGAATTTTTATCCACTATCTTTAAAAATCCAAAATGGTGCACCAATAACGATAGTACTACTCCAACACCCGCATACAGATAAATGTTTACATTAGAAGCTGTTGATAGCCATGAAAAGGCCAAAAATAAAAGCATTATTCCAACACATTCCCAAACAATCGCTGCAAGAAATAACAGAAGATTTTTCGTGACAGCAGGTTTATATTCCTTTATTTTTCTCATAATGAATTCTGTCTTTGTTCGACCTAACCTGTCATAAGAGGCGGGCGAAATAAACCCGGAAAAAAATGCTTTGTGATTATATTTATGGCTGCTGCTTTTTTCTGAAATCCGAAGGTTTGAGGTCGTATTTTTTTAATAGCTCATACAAATCCGCCCGGTATTTTCCTGCCAATCTTGCGGCTTGAGCCACGTTGCCTTCGGTGAGTTCTATGAGTTGAAGGAGGTAGTTCTTCTCAAAATTTTCTTTGGCATCCTTCAAGGGCTTTAAATCATTAACGTCATCAGTTAAGGTCGGTAGAATTAAGTCGTCACGGATAATGTCCTCATTTGTCATGGCAACGGCGCTCTCTATGGTATTTTGCAGCTCCCTGACATTGCCGGGCCAGGAGTGGCGCATCAATTTTTGCATCGCTGTCGATGAAAATCCGGTTATTTGTTTGTTCATATCTTTGGTCAATTTATCCAAAAAATAATGGGATAGAACCGGAATATCACCTTTGCGATCCCGCAGCGGTGGAATGTGAATGACGATGACATGGATTCGATAAAATAGATCCTCTCGGAAATTACCCTTTTCCACCTCATCTTTTAAATTTTTATTTGAGGTTGCAATAAATCTGATATCCAATTTGACGGTTTTTCTTCCGCCCACCGGCATGAACTCCTTCTCCTGCATGACACGCAATAATTTGGCTTGCATGGATAAAGGCATTTCAGAAATTTCATCCAGAAAAAAAGTCCCTCCCCGGGCCTGGGAAAGCAACCCCTCTTTGTTTTGCGTTGCGCCGGTAAACGCCCCTTTTTCATAACCAAACAGCTCACTTTCAAGCAACGTATCCGGGATGGCTGCACAATTAATAGCCACAAATTGCTTGTCTGCTCTTGAGCTTGCCGAATGCAGCGTTTTAGCAATCAGTTCCTTTCCAGTACCGCTTTCTCCTTCAATGCAAATGGTGGAATTCGAATCAGCTACTTTTGCAACCTGATCAAGGACTTTTTCCATTTTATGACTTCTGCCAATGATGTTGTCAAAGCCATACTTGTCCTTAACCATTTTCTTCAGGCTTTTTATTTCCTTTGTAAGCTTTGTTTTTTCGATGCAATTATTTGTTTGCAGCAAGAGTTCATCATAATTAAACGGCTTGGTAAGATAGCTGTAGGCTCCTTTTCGCATGGCCTCCACGGCACTTTCTATGGTTCCGTAAGCAGTGAGGATAATGACAGGCATTCCCGGATTCGCCTGGTGAAGGTTTTCCATCAGTTGAATGCCATTTATGCCGTTGAGCTTGAGGTCTAACAACGCCAAATCAAACACATCATCGGTCGCCAGCTTCAGCGCCGTTTTTGCCGTGCCGGCGGCGGCAACGCGATACCCTTCGGCCTCAAGCCTCATTTTTATGACTTTGAGGATATTGATGTCATCATCAACGACCAGAATATTCCCCATTATTTTTTCCCTATATAGATTCATTTTGCTGCATACTTTTTTGCTTTTTTTCTTCAATTCCCAGATCAACGCGTTTTAATTTATCGATCTGATCCCGCAGATGATTTATTTCTTCCTCTTGTTTCGCAACCGTTTTTTCAAGGGAATCAATTAAGTCCATATTTTTACTTGTTTCAACCGTTTCTTCAAGGGAAACAATTAAGTCTAAATTTTTTCTTATTTCAATCTTTTGGTGTTCCCGTCCCTTATAAACGGAACCCACAGCTGTGCCTGATCTCTTGGCTTTCTTTTTGAGGCTCTGTTTAAAACTTTATTCAAAGATGCCATGGATTTTTTATAATCCTGATTCGGATTTTCCGGACTGGCATAAAGCAGTCCGATTTGAAAATGAGCTTGATCGGCTAAGCTATCAGGGAACTCTTTCAGCACGGTTAAGCTGTTTGCCATCGACGCTTCATACTGGCGGTTAACCAGTTGCGCCATACTTTCCTTAAGAAGCTGCCGACCTTGTAGCGTTTTAGGAAAATGAACACATCCAAAAATGAAAAAAGGGAATAAGCCTAAACAGGTAAGGTGAAGAAAAAGGTGCTTCCCTTTCCAAGCTTGCTTTCCGCCCATATTTTCCCCCCGTGATCAGCGATTATGTGTTTGGAGATCGAAAGACCCAGACCGGTGCCTCTCTCCGTTTCTTTTCCACGATCAATCCGTTCGAATTTATTAAAAATCCGTTCAAGGTTTTCTTTGGGAATGCCACAGCCCGTATCGGCGACTGCGACCTCTATGAACTTTTTTCCACCATTCCTTACAGAGATACTCAATACCACTTTGCCCCCCGCCGAAGAAAACTTCAATGCATTGCCGATCAAGTTTTCCATTAATTGACCAATCCGCTCTGCATCTATTTTAGCGAAAGGAAGATCAGGCGGCGGCTTTAATTCCAAATCAATTTTTTTCCTCAGAGCAAGGGGGGCGAGTTTCAAGAGGCATTTTTGAATTAGCGGCAAAAGATCGGATTTTTCAAGATGATAATCCATCATTTTTGCTTCCATGCGTGAAAGATCCAGAATACGAGTAACCGAATCGATCAACCTTTCACACTCTTCCTGGGTGATCGCTAGTAATTCTTTCTGTTTTTCAGGCATATCGGCATACGTTCCTTCAATGAGCATACCGGTCGCCTCTTTCATTGCCGTCAACGGTGTGCGAAGATTGTGAGATACGTGGCTAATAAAATCTTTTTTCATTTCATCCAACTCTTTTAATCTCTCGCACATGAGATTAAAATCGTCAGCCAATTCTTTTATTTCCAACGGCGATGAAACATCGCGTATCTTTTCAAATCTACCCTTGGCGATTTCTTTGGTCTGTTTCTGTAAAAGTAAAATAGGGTGATTAATGCTTCGGGTATTGTAGAAAGATATTAAAATGCTGATGATAATAGCCAAACCCACGGTGATGTAAGTAATCTCCATTGCATGGTAACTCATTCGGCTTGATTCGCGAATTTTGGCATCTCGATTAGACCTGGCAATTTTCATTATTCTTCTTAACCGGTCGTTGATCTTATCTACAAGTTTTTCTTTCCGTTCCTGGTATTTTAGATGCGGATAATTTGGATTGCTCTTCGCAGCATCAACTTCTTCCGAAAAGAGAGAAATATAGTTATCGTAAAATTGCTTTACCTCTGAAAAGACTTGATTATCCCCTTTTGTGATCATCAGAGACTCGAGTCTTTGCAAATCTTGGATTAATTGTTTCATGATGTCCCAGAATTTTTCGTAAAAGTCTTGGTCCTGGGAAATTAAATATTTCTTTTCAAAGACCACCTGAGAAAACAATTTATCTGACAGGCGTTCAGTAAGATCAATGGTGATACTGTCCACGGCAGAAATTTCACGTACGATTCGATCTAATTTGTTGAGTTGTAATGATACATAACCACCTAAAAAAACAATTAATAACATAATCGCTGCATGGCCGAATATCAAACGTTTTAAGATAGTTAATTTCATCTTCCTTGTGCCGGTTAATGTCTTTAAATGTCTTTATGTGATATAGAGAAATTTGACACAGGCATCGGGTTAAGTCAAGTTAGCTGAATCATTGGGATTGGGTTGATTTCGTGAAAAAAACTATATAAAAGGGGATTTAAGGGCGCGCAATCAAAAGAAATTATTATAAATAACCCCAGTGTTGCAAAAGCCGGAGGGCTTCAGAGGCAAGGCGTCAAGAGTGAAGCTGTGTTGTTTATGCAACATTGGGGATAACGGATACATGATAAAAGAAGGGGCATCGGCGATGCCCCTTCAGTTTGAATCCTTATCAGGTTTTAACTGGAACTCTTGGCAGGGTTTTCGGAGGTAGCTTCTTCCGCTACTTCTTGAACATTTTTCTCCGCATCTGCTTTTGCTTCATCTGCATTCGATTCGGCCGCTTCCGCTGCGCTATCTACAACATCCTTGAATGCGGTGGCATCTGCATTCGATTCAGCCGCTTCCGCTTCGTTATTTACAACATCCTCGACTGCGGTGGTATCAGCTAAGATCGCCACTTGCTTTGTTTTTTGACAATCATCTGCCGATAGGATTGCAACAAAAGTGAAAGAAAATAAAAAACATGCCATCAATACCATTGATATCGTTTTTTTAAACATTTTTACCTCCAACGTCCTGTTAATTTACATTTTGAGATTTACTTACTTTTTACACGAAACGATTACGTTTTATTTTAATTTATTTCTGAAGTATCACCTCCTTATTCAGTGCCAATTCTAAAAAAGCACCATTTCTGAATCGGATACCGGGGTTTAGAAGATTGTAACTGATTCTATCTTTTGGTTCTCGATTCATTGCTCTGTCTCAACACTACTGCAAACGGTATACCAGTCCATTCGAATTAGGTATCTATCTGATTTATATCGGCTTTCAATTTTGAATGTCGATGGGATGTCACCCCTGAGTGTATGAGATAGCCTACAGTATGAGAGCGGTTAAAAATGGATTTGAGATGCAAGTAGCCGGGGATTCAATGTTTATCAAGATGTAGGGATTTTCATACACTTTGGCTGGGATGGGATACCATTGAAAATTTATAATAATATTAATGTATTGGATTAATTTGTCTTGACAAGTGGCCCGTAATTGGCTTTAATCATAATAATTAATACCCACCTTACCGGAGGAATCATGACCAAATCCGCAAACAGTCGCAGAAAAGATATTGCAGCCCAACTTGCCGAGACCATCGAAAACCTGTCCGAATCCCAGCAGAAAGATCTGATGAAAATTGCTCGGGGCTGGTTGGATGATCAGCGAAAATACACACGGAAACAATATTATATGGATATCGATTATTCGGATGACCACAGTATCGAACATGGCATGATTCATAACATTTCCGATAGAGGTGTATTTGTCCAGCCGGCATCCGCATATCCAAGTGGACGGTCAATCACCATGAAGTTCGAACATCCGCACACCCCGAAAAACCTTGAACTCAATGGAACCATCGTCTGGAAAAATACCGTGGGGATGGGGATTAAATTCGACCAGGTAATGGAAGGTGACCCTGGGAACTAACGTTTCGACGATATCACGCCCTGGGTCTTGTGTCCGGGCGTCACGCCTGATTCCCGCCCCCCTTTCTTTCCTCTGCAGCGTTTTTCTTTGTTTTTCCTGTTGCCTCTCTTGCGGATTGATTGATATGTAGGACAATTAAATACGAAAAGGATGACAGATTTCATGTTCAAATTTGCCGTGATTCTCAGTCTCTTAGTGCTGGCATCCCTATTCCCGATGGGCACGCAAGCCCATGCATCGGGAAAAGAGCTTCGAATCGGAATTCTCATCGATGTGGAAAGAAAAGAGACCCCGGGGTTAATCCGTAAGATCGAAACCGAAATAAAAAACCTGCTGGAAGCAAAATACACCGTTAAAATAGAAGATGCTGACATTTTGCGCTGTGATTGGTCCGTCGACTGCATTGAACGCAATTACCAACAACTCGTCAATGATGCGCGTATCGATATCATCATCGGTCTGGGGTTTTTAAACGGCGCGGTTTTGACTCGGCGAACAGCCTATCCCAAGCCGGTGATTGTCGTGGGGGTAATTGATACGGAGATTCAAAAAACGCCCATAACGCCTCAAAAGACATCCGGTGTGCACAACCTAACGTATGTGATGCTGCCGAAATCTCTGGATTCGGATCTTGAAACATTTCACAGACTCTACCCGTATAGGCGAATCGGCCTGATTGAGGACCGGCGTTTGATGGAAGTCATTCCCGCTGATAACCGTATGGCGGACATTCTGGCGGAAATGGGCGTGTCGATTCTGCAAATTTCCGTCGATTCCATCGATGCGGCGATGGATGGGCTTTCTGAAAAAGTCGATGCGGTGATTATCGGCACGCTTAACCGGTTTGAAGAGCATGACCGGGCAAGGCTCATCGAAAAAATCAACGCCCAGAATCTGCCATCATTTGCGTTAATGGGCGCAGCCGATCTGAGGCTTGGGGCACTGGCAGCCACGGGACCCATAACCGATTATGATAAAATTTTCAGGCGCTTGGCGCTGAACATCGAGCGAATTCTCGATGGGGAAGATCCGGCCGAATTACCGTTGATGCTTGATCACCCACAGAACTTGTTTCTGAATCCGGAAACCGCCAGGCGGATTGGGTTTTCACCATCTTGGGACCTATTGATGGATGCGCAACTGGTCCTATCGCCGAGTCGGGCAGACGTCCCAGTTCTCGGGCTGGGCGATGTCATTCGTGAAGCCTTATCCGCCAACAAAGCCCTGGCCGCGAAACAGGCGGCGTATCGATCCAAAGAAGCGGATGTGGCCCTTTCTAAAACCGAGCTTTTTCCCCAGCTGGGCATTTCGGCGGGCGGGACGGTGATCGATGCGGAACATGCCGCGGGCGGGCAGGCCGAGAGAACCACCAGCGCTGCTGCGACTGTGGACCAGGTCATTTATTCAGAACAGCTTCTGGCAAATGTGACCATCAAAGGCCACGAACTCATGGCGTCTCAGTACAGTCTCAATCAATTGGAGCTGGATACCGTGCAAGAAACCAGTTTGGTGTATTTCGATATTCTCAGGGCATTAACCGATCGCCGGATTCGGAAAGACTACCTGGATCTGGTTAAAAAAAATCTCGATATTGCCCGCAAACGCCTCAGCGTCGGTTACGCCGGGGCTGCCGACGTCTATCGATGGGAGAGTGAGATCGCCAGGGCCAAGAACAGCCTGATCGAGGCATATGCCGCCATGCTCAGCGCCAAACATCGTTTGAACCAGCTCCTGTACCGGCCCATCGATGACGAATGGGAGGTTCGCGATGTCACCCTTTCCGACAATCCGTACAATTTTTATCCGGAAGATGAATTCAGGAAATTTCTGGACAATCCGGCTTTTGTGAAGACCTTCGCCGATTTTCTGGTCATGGAAGCCCGCACGACACTTCCGGAAATCAAGGAAATCGATGAATCCATAAAAAGTATTAAACGAAGTTTGGTATCTTACAAAAAAAAGCGGTATTTACCCGATGTTCTGTTGCGTGCTCAGGCGGATCGGTCCCTTTCCCGCTCCGGAGACGGTTCTGAAATCCCGCTTCCGGATGATGATTCATGGCAGGTGGGCGTCCATGCGACCTGGCCGATTTTCGAAGGGGGTCAGATTCATACGCGCACCCACCAGCTGCGTATTGACCTGACGCGCCTGGAAAACCAGAAGGCGGATCTGATCCATAACCTCGAGGCGAACCTGCGAAACAACGTTCTTCAAATTCTCTCCAAGTCATTTAACATAACCCTCTCTAGGCAAGCTGCCGAGGCCGGGGCCAAGAGTCTTGAATTGGAGCAGGATGCCTATGAAAAGGGGCTGGTATCCATTGTACAGCTTCTCGATGCGCAGAACGCAGCCTTGACGGCGGAACTGTCTGCGGCCAATGCGGTTTATGATTATTTTACCAGTCATCTGAATCTGGAAAGATCCGTGGGGCGATTTGTCATGCTGAGCACGGTGGCTTTTCAGACGGATTTCATGGACCGTTTTGATCAGTATTTTGATGAGAAACAAAAACCCCGAGATGAGTGACATATGCAAATGAAAGCGATTGTTTTTACGGGTATGGCGCTGCTGTTCGCAGCCTGTTTCAATGGCTGCATCGATGAAACCAGCGAATCGGAGGAAATCGTCAGACCCGTTCGATACCAGCAGGTACGGCGCATCGGGACCAAGACGATGCGCACCTTTTCGGGTGTTGCCAGAGCGGAGACCGAAACCAATCTCAGTTTTCGGGTTGGTGGGATTATCCTGGCCATCAACGCGCAAGTCGGCCAGCGGGTAAAAAAGGGCCATTTAATTGCTGCCATCGATACCATCGACATATCCTTGCAGCTCGAAGACGCAAAGGCGGGTCTGGAGAACGCCAGGGTTCAACTGGAAACCGCCCGGTCCAACCGCAATCGACTTCGGGAGCTCTATGAGAACAACAATATCGCCCTGAGCGATTACGAAGGGGGTAAAAACCAATATGCTTCTGCAAAAGCGACCTATGAGTCCAAACAAAAGCAGCTCGACCTGCAGAAACGACAACTTTCTTACGGCAACCTCTATTCACCGGCTGACGGCTTTGTCGCCGACGTCCCCGTGGAAAAAAATGAAAACGTGCAGGCCGGGCAATTGGTGATATCACTGACTTCCGGGAAACATATTGATGTCGAAGTGGGAATGCCCGGCGCGTTTATCCATCTCGTTGAGCCGGGATTGCGAACCTTGGTCCGGTTTTCTTCGGATTCCCAGGAGCAATTTACCGGCATCGTATCGAAAGTGTCCCCGGTGAGCAGCGCATCGTCCACTTACCCGGTTACGGTAAGGCTTGACACGGTGTCGGAAAAAATCCGGCCGGGCATGCCGGCAGAGGTAACCTTTGATTTTGAGACCGGAAGTGGTGATCTGACCATCCATGTGCCCGGTAATGCCGTTGCCGAGGATACCCAGGGGCAGTTTGTTTTTGTGGTGGTGGAGGGCCCGGAAAACGGGTTTGCCCGCGTTCATAAAAGACCCGTTACGGTCGGGGCGCTGACTGCAGACGGATTTCAAATCGTGGAAGGCCTTACCGAGGGTGAGCTGGTTGTGACCTCGGGCGTTTCTAAAATAAATGACGGGATGAAAGTCCGATTTACCAGATAAGGGTTCGCTTTCCTACGCGAGCCCTAAATGCGAATGCTATGAACCTGACCGATATTGCCCTGAAAAATAGAGTACTGGTTTTCTCCTTTTTGCTCATCATCGTCTTTTTCGGAATATCTGTTTTCAACCGAATGCCCAGAGATGACATGCCGCCGTTTCTCATTCGCTATGCGTCCATTGTATCCACATTTCCCGGCGCCGGCCCGGAGCGTATGGAAATGCTGATTTCGGATAAGATCGAAAAGGTCATACAGGAAATTCCTGAAGTCGATTACATCTCCAGTGAATCGAGAACCGGTGTTTCGGTTGTCAGCGTCTCGCTGAAAGACAACGTGAAGGTCCTGCAGCCGATTTTCGATCGAATTCGCAGAAAGGTGGAGAAGATGCAAGGAGATCTGCCCGAAGGCGTGGTGCCGGTTGTCAATGATGAGGTGGGCGATGTCTTTGGTTTGATCATCGGGATTACAGCAGACGGATATTCCTATGCGGAGCTTAAAAAGATCGCTGATGATGTGCGTGACGGCTTGATCAAGATTCCCAACGCAGCCAAGGTGGAAATCGCCGGTGACCAGGAAGAGCGCATTTTTATCGACTTCAACGACGCCCGGCTTGCCGAGTTGGGTTTGACCAAGAAAAAAGTGCAGGACACCCTGGAGGCGCGCAACATCATCTTCCCCGGCGGCAGCATCAAGCTGGGCCGGGAGCGGATCTTTCTTGAGCCCACCGGTAATTTTGAAACCGTGGAAGATATCCGCAAAACGCTGATCCCCCGTGATGACAGCACTGAGCTGGTGTTTCTGGGCGATGTCACCCGAATATACCGCGGGTATGTGGATCCGCCCGACAGTCTCGTAAAAATCAACGGTCTAAAGGGTCTCGTTCTGGGAATCTCGTTGAAACAAGGCGGTAACATCATCGAGCTGGGAAGACAGGTGAATGAAAAGCTCGATGACTACCGGGAAGTTTATCCCATCGGGGTGGATTTCATCCGGGTCGCCTACCAGGATACCGAGGTGGATAAATCGGTGAAGGACTTTATCGGCAACCTGATGCAAGCTGTCGGGGTCGTATTACTGGTTATGCTGATTTTCCTGGGTCTGCGAACCGGTCTGGTGGTGGCCAGCCTGATTCCGTCGACCATCAGCGTGACCCTCCTGATCATGTCCCTGATCGATATCGGCCTGAACAAAGTGACCCTGGCCTCGCTGATCATCGCCCTGGGGATGCTGGTGGACAATGCCATCGTGATGAGCGAATCGATCATGGTGAAAATGCAAGCGGGCGAGGCGGCCGCATCGGCTGCGGTGCAATCTTCCCGGGAACTCATGGCGCCCCTGTTGGTGATGGGGGAAATCATGGGGAATATCTTTGTTGTGGTGACCATCGCGCTGCTGTCTTCCTGGCTGCTGGCATTAACGGTCCTGCCGATTCTGGCCACCACGTTTTTAAAGGTTAAACCGGTGGTAGAAGCGAAAAAAACCGCTTTTAAGCGTATTCAGGATGGCTATGTTCGCTGGTTGGTTTTTTCCTTAAAAAAACCGTGGTTTCTTCTGGTCGGTATCGTTATCGCGTTCATAGTTTCGCTGAAGTTATTCTCCTTTTTGCCCTTTATCTTCTTTCCGGACAGCGAAAGACCGCTGGTAACGACAAATATCGAGCTTCCCATCGGCACGTCAATCGAAAGCACGCGATCTGCCGTCGACGACATTGAAACCTTTATAAAAAACAACCTGCTGGTCGGTGCTTCCCGGAAAGAGGGCGTACTGTCCTGGTCTTCTTATATCGGTCAAGGGGCGCCTAAATATGATCTTGGATACAATCCACCTGAATCCGCACCCTATTCGGCCCATATTCTGATGAACACCACGTCCGATCGCGTGAATCAGCTGGTAATCGATAAAGTGGATCGGTATTGTTTTGATCACTTTCCGGATATGACTGCTTCGGTCTCCCGGTTGAAAAGCGGCGGGGGGTCTGCTGACCCCGTGGCCATTCGGGTGTACGGCAAAGATCCAACGCAGCTTTATAAAATTGTCGACGAGATCAAATCGAAGCTGACCGCTATTCCCGGATCGAAAAATGTACAAGACAACTGGGGGATGCGCACCAAGAAGCTGATTGTAAAGGTCGACCAGACCAACGCCCAGCTGGCCGGCGTTTCCAGCAAGGATATCGCCACATCCCTTCAAACGCTTTTGACCGGCATGGAAGTGGAGCGGTTCCGGGAGGCCGACAAGCGCATCCCGATTATCTTTCGCCGGGAAGCCATCGGGGACCAGGAAATCGATCGACTGGAAAGTCTGAGTCTGCATGCCCAGCAATCCGGAAAAACAGTGCCGCTGAAGCAGGTTGCGGACATCGAAGTGACCTGGGAGGCGTCCAAAATACTGCGAAGAGACCTGTACCGGAGCATGACCGTCACCTGCGGCCTGAAGACCGGCTATACCGCCTCACAGGTGCTCAGCCGGCTGAAGCCGTGGCTCAAGGAAGTCCAACAGGCCTGGGGACCCGGTTACCGCTACGAACTCGGGGGCGAGGCCGAAGACAGCTCAAAGGCCATCGGCGCGGTGATTAAATACCTGCCGCTGTCGTTCATGATTATTGTACTGCTTCTGATCGGTCAGTTCAATTCATTGCGAAAGCCGGTCATCGTCCTGCTGACCATTCCCCTGGGCCTGATCGGTGTGATCTCGGGCCTTCTGATTGCCCGGTCCTACTTCAGCTTTCTGGGATTTTTAGGCGTGATCTCACTGGCCGGTATTGTCATCAACAACGGCATCGTTTTGCTCGACCGGATAAAAATCGAAATCGATATTTTCAACCGACCCGAAAGCGAGGCGATTGTGGCCGCAGCCAGTCAGCGATTTCGTCCCATCCTGCTGACCACCGCCACCACCTCCCTGGGCCTCATTCCCCTGTGGGTCGGTGGTGGGGAGATGTGGCAGCCCATGGCTATCGGAATTATTTTCGGCCTGCTGTTTGCCACGGTCATTACCCTGCTGTTTGTGCCGGTCCTTTATAAAATCATGTTCCGAATCCGATTTTGAGGAAATCATTTAAAATAATAGAAAATACACCCGGGAGTAAGTGAATGCGTTACCTTGATGAACAAGCGGTGGCAAGCGTTTTGCAGATGGCGGACCTGATTCCGGCGATGCGCCGGGCGATGATCGACTATTCCCAAGGTCGCATCACCCAACCGACCCGTCGCATATTTGAAGTTCAACACGGCGGGTTTTTTGGGAGCATGCCGGCAGCCGGCGCGAATGCCCTGGGTGCCAAGCTCGTTACATTTTATCCGGGAAACGCCCGGAAGAACCGCCACACGCACATGGCCGTGATCGTGCTCTTTGAGCCTGAGACCGGCGAACCCCTGGTGATAATGGACGGTCGCTTGATCACGGAGATGCGCACCGCAGCTGTAACGGCGGCCTATATCGATGCCGTTGCCGAACCCGATGTGAAGACCCTTGCAATGCTGGGCGCCGGCACGCAGGCAAAGAGTCATATCGAAGCCTTATCCCACGTTCGTGAGTTTGGAGAAATCCGTATCTGGAATCGCACACCGGAGCGAGCCGAGAAGCTTGCTACGGAGGTGGGAGGCAGGCCGATGTCTTGCGAGAGGGCAGTGCGCGATGCAGACGTGGTTGTGGCGGCAACCGGTGCCACAGAGCCGATACTGAACGGGAAATGGCTTCGTCCGGGAGCGAAAGTTGCCAGCGTGGGTTGGGGAAGCCCGGATACCGGCGAGCTTGATGCCAAAACCATGTCTCACATCGTCGTGGTTGACTCGCGCGAGGGAGCATTGGCCGAATCCGGTAACATCCGAGGGCTCAACGCTGAGATTTATGCCGAACTGGGAGAGGTCCTTGACGGCACCCGGCCGGTGAATAGCAATGATACGATCGTCTTCGAATCTATCGGGATGGCCTGCCAGGATATCGCAGCCGCAACGCTGGTGTATGAAAAATTGAAATGATCCACTTCCACTCTGATGATGGTCAAAGGGTGCACCAACGCTCATCACGGGATGGTTTTAATCTCTCAAGGGCCACAGTTTTGCAAAAGTTTGCACCCTTTATCGCGTCGGGGAACCAACAATCGGCTTTGATGTCGGTGCTGACATGGTGATCGATACAACACCCGCCAATAATCGTAATATACGGGTGTGCGCTACGGCTTTGATGCAGCAATTCAATCGCGCTGCGCAAAAAGGGCAGGCTGGTGGTCAACAGACAACTGATGGCGATAAAATCCGGTTTGATTTCCAAGGCTTTTTCCGTGAACGATTGCACAGGCACATCAACTCCCAAGTCTGGTACTTCAAACCCGTTGCATTGCAGTAAGTCTTTGAGAATATTTTTCCCCAGATCGTGAATGTCACCCTCAATGGTTCCGATAAGAACCGTACCGATGATATCGCCGGTTTTGCTGCCGATGAGATACGGGTTTAGAAATTCCGAGGACTGCCGCATGATTTCACCGGCCATGATCAGGGCAGATATAAAATAGCGTCCCTGTTCGAAACGAATACCTACCTGGTGAACACCTTCCAGGCAACACTGGAAAAGCGCATAGGGTTCAAAGCCTTGCGCATGCATTTTTTTCAACAGCGTCAGAGACTTGTTTTCGTCCAAATCGGCGATCAGTTTGATTAACCGATCTTTTTGTTTTTTTGAGATGGTATTCATCTTGCCGTTAATGGATTGATCAGTCATTCCAGACTCCTACACGACTAACCAGCGGCATTTTCCGATGAGGGATAACAAACCATCCATACGCGCTAGGTCTATCGTTAAAATCATAAAAAACATATTCCAGTCTGAATGCGCTTTCATTGTCCGTGGCGACCAACAGTTCCGCATCACGGGGTTCCATGGTCATGGGCAGTAGACGAAGTTCGCTTTTTTTAAATCCGGCGGGTTGCCGGCTGAACAGCAGACCGGTCAAGATGGTCGTATCCAGCATTCCTTCCACCACAGGAGCTTCCGGATCGAAAATAATATAAGCAGTTTGCAGGGTGAAGGGCGCATTTCGATGAAGAATCAGCCGTTTCATGAGAATAACCGGATCACCTGATGCCAGATTTAAAATCTCCGCTTCCTGCCTTTGCGCTCGCGCCACGGTGGATATTAAAATCTTTACCGCAAGATTGTCCTGATCGGAGAGAACCGTCTTTAGCGCATCGAGACGAAAGTGGGTGGATGCCACCTCCACCTTTTTTACATAGGTTCCGCTGCCATGAATCCGTTGGACCAGTCCTTCCGCCACCAATACGCC
>JAFDDL010000422.1 GCA_019310865.1 Deltaproteobacteria bacterium
AAATTTGTCCAATGGGAATCGCTGTCAGTTGATCCCATATCTATCTGATGGCGATTCCGGCGCTCTCTTAAAGAATCGTGAATGGAGTTAGAACAGATGCCGGAAACCGAAGCCATATTAAATAAAGTCTCGAATAATATTAAACGGCTTCGCAAGGAGAAGGGAAAAACACTCAAAGCCCTGGCCGAAAAAGCCGGTCTTTCCGCTGGGTACCTGTCAAGGGTCGAAAATGCGCAAAAAGTCCCAAATTTCTCAACGATAGTCAAAATCGGCCTGGCATTGGAAGTTTCGATATCCGATCTCTTTCTGGATTCAGGAAATCAGGAGGGCATATCGATTGTCCGAAAAAATGAACGTCGAAACATGGCCTGGCCCGGAACCAATCAAGGATATGACTATTCAGCCCTGACCCATGGCTTTCATAATCCAAAAATGAGAGCCGCCATCGTATCTTTTCCGATTAGTGAAAAAGAACCCCTCTGGTTTGAGCACAGAGGCGAGCAACTGGCCGTGGTTCTCGAAGGAAAAATCAAATTTATTTTTAAAGAGCGAGAATACATCCTGGACGAGGGAGACGCCGTGTATTTTGATTGCACGATACCCCATACATCTATGGGGCTTGGGGAAAAAAAACCCAAGGTGCTGACCGTTATTTACCGGAACGAATAAAGCGGCAAAGCGCCATTTCAACCCACAAACTGAAGAGGGTTAGTTGCCTATACAGTGTTCCGTATCAGGCTCCGACATCAAGTTCCAATTTGTAAAAGAATGCTTGGCTTTCCTAAAATTGTGAATTAATTTTTACACGAACCCCTATGGAGGAAGCGAAGATGAATAACCTTGATGTTCAAGATATGTCGGAAATTCTCATTGTGGGCCTTGCGGCATTGCAGTGCTGTGAGACCGACGAGCTGCGCACACGGGTCGTCAACATGCTCCCGGTTGTATTCAAAGCGGACCAGTGCGGCTTCATGCTGGCGAACAGTCCTTCAGAATCGCTGGACCTTGGTCACGCCATTGTATTCGGAAGTCCGAACCATGAGTTCTGGACTTCCCGGTATTTTCACCAGTTCAGGGAGAAAGATCCCATCAGCCACAGACTGCGAAGTCTAAAACCCTCGGTCAGCACGCTGGACCAGTTGCTCTCCTTTGAAGAGCTACTGCAAACCGACTATTATAAAGAGTTTCTGAGGCCTCAGGCCATCTATTACATGATGTTCATCGAACTGAGAACCCAGGGCCGGCTGATTGGACACATCGGACTGCACCGGTCCAAGCACAAGGGAAATTTCTCTCAGGAAGAACTCGCAAAAGCCGAACAGTTGGTTCCCTATCTGGCTGCAGCCCTTCAAAACACACTGCATCTTAAAAAAATCGCTCAACAGGAATTTATCACAGGCTGTGTTTCTGAATTACTCCCCTTCGAGGGAGTCATCATTCTGGATGAAGCTTTTAAGCCGATATATCAAAATAAAAATACAGACAGGATCGTGGGCGATTTTTTTCGCCGCTGCCCAAAAAACAGCGATTTGCCTTCATCCATTCCCATGGCGGTTCGTCGCTACTGCCAAAATTTAAAAAAAACGTCAGGGGCGAAACAAGATTCAAGGCCCCAGCGGAAAGAATTATGCTTGGTGAACCAAGACGGGAAGGAGCTGAAAGTCCAAATAATACGGAAAAAATCCGACGATATCGGTCTATATTACCTGGTCTGCCTCAAGTCTGAGACTTCGGCACCACCCAATTCCGTCATCTCCATCAACAGCCCCTTGAAACGCTATGGCGTAACCCGTCGGGAAGTGGATGTAATCGATCTGGTCTACCAGGGGTTCAAACACTCTGAGATTGCGGAAAAGCTTTTCATCAGCAAATACACGGTAAACAGTCACATCGCCTCGATATATGAAAAGCTAGGCGTGCACAATCGAACCCGGCTACTGCATCTTATCGTGGAGATGAACATGAATGCCGCTTAGAGGTGGTTTCAAAACCTCATCTATGCATCCGATTCTAATGGAATAACCACTGCCGCCCCGGCAATGAGAATTGCAGCCATCAAGAAAAAGGCTGGCCACGGGGATCCGGCCAGATCCATGAGTCTGCCCGATACCAGCGGCCCGAGAAATCCAATGGCGCCGCCCACCGTCATTATCAGCCCGACAGCGGTGGCGGTTCGCGAGGGCCCCAGCTGTTTCAGCTCTATGGTAACGGCCAGCATTATCGGCATCATAACACCTTGGGCAAGGCCGACCACGATAACCGCAGCCACCAGCATCGGCCCTGTCAAGCTGAGAAGAGAAGGGATACAGACACCCATAACAATGGCGGATGCCGCAAGAAACGGTTTTCTTTTACCCGACCGGTCCGAGGCCATCCCAACCAGGGGTCCGCTTATGACACCTGCCAGCATAACCAGAGCTGCCATTTCTCCTGATCGGTTTATTCCCCGCTCTTCAAAGACAATCGGCAGCAATCCCATGAGCGAGCCAATGACATAGAAAAAAATCCCGCAAATAACGGCCACCAACCAGACATCCTTGATTTTAGTCACGTCCTTTAAATTTTCCAGTATGTTTTGCCCGCCGTCTTTGGCCCCCTGGGCGGGTTTCAACTCCCGGTATAAAAGTATCCAAACCATCCCCATGGTCACACACAAGACGGCCACAAAACCCAAGGCGCCTCGCCAACCGCCAAAAAGCGGAGATAGAACGCTAGCACCTGCCCCGATTCCCACCCCCACCCCGATGGGGGTGGCTGCCATCACGATGCCGTTTGCCATCCCGAGCTCATCTTTTGAAAACCGGGAACCCATGACTTTTGCCACGTTAGGCGGAACAAGGGCCAATCCCGCCCCCACCGCAAAAGTCAGGGCAGCGAGCCCGATGGTCGTTTCTGAAAAGCTTCGCAACCCCCCGAATAAAGCCGTGATAAGAAGGGCACAGCAGATAGCCGTCCGCGAACCGAAGCGGTCACTAATCGCCCCACCAATCAAGGAGAAAATGATTCCCGCCAGGGAAATCATTGAAAAAATCAGACCCATCCGGGTCTTGTCCATGGGGATATCCCTGCTGATTTCAGAAAAAAGCGGGGGAAGGCATGAAAAGGACATCTGCATGATCATGAGGCCTGTAAACAACAGCCCGGCAATGACCCATCGGTATGGACTTTTCGTTTCTTGCATTGTGGCTACTTGTCCGGTTCTATTTCGGTGACCAAGGCTTGATACATGCGAAAAAAGAATGTATTCACAGGCGATCCAATAGCTCCTGAGCCCTCATGGTTACATGCGCTCTGGCGTAGTTTTTCCCCAAAAGCCCGGAGTGGTCGGCGGATGCACTGATAATCTTCCGGGAATCAAGGAACCCAGCCAAGTCACAGGTTTCGTCAGGATCGGCAAAGATGAAAATAGGAACCCTGTCGTCGGTCTCTGGTACGATGTAGCCCTTTTCCATTAACCCTTTGATCATCATTCGCTTTACCGATTGTACTTGCTCGGATAACGCCGACAGAAACTTCCTGTCTTTCAAGGCTTCTTCGGCCAGACGTGAGGCAATGGCGGGGATGGGCAGCAGGGTGTCTACCTTGGCATAATGGTCGCTCAGCTTTCCCGGGTAGATGCCATAACCCACTCGGATACCGGCCAGCCCATAGCCTTTCGTAAAACTTCGCAGCACGATCAGGTTCGGGTACCTTCCCACGAGGCCCATGGCGGAGCAGCTCATGTCGACGCAGTCCGCATATGCTTCGTCCACCATGACGATGATGTCCTTTTTGGCCGCCACCTTGACAATTTCTTCCACCTCATCGGTGGGAATCAGCTGGCCGGTGGGATTGTTGGGATTGTCCAAATATATCATCCGGTAATCGGCTTTGATCTCAGAGATGAATTTTGATGTATTAAATTTCAGGTTGTCAGCCGGCTCCAGGGGCACTGCATGGTAATCGGCTCCCATAACGCGAAGTTCTTCGACATATTCGACAAACTGGGGATGGGATCCCAACACCTTCGTGCCAGGCCGAATAAATATCTTGTTGTTTCGCTCCATCACGGCCATGGAACCTAGGCCCAGCTTGACCCAGTCCAGATTCAGGTCTGCCAACGGGGACCAGAAACGGCGGATTTCCTGCTTCAAACCGGCACAGGTCAGATCGCCGAACTGAAATACGTTTTCGACCCAATCATAGTTTTTCACCAAATCCACAACA
>JAFDDL010000423.1 GCA_019310865.1 Deltaproteobacteria bacterium
ATTACGATCCGATCACCGGCAATATCGAAACGTCGGTGGCGGTTAAGGTATATAAAGATTCGTAAATGCTTTCGGATGGTTCGTGACGATGACAAAACACTGCCTTTTATGGGATAATAAACCAATAACCGAATTCAAAGAATACAGGAAAGGGTAATCGCATGGATACTACCATGTATGAAACGAGCAGTCAGGGTCAGGCGGATTATGAATGGATGATCCGGGAAACACCCCCTCGGGAGTGGGCGGATGCAAAAGGAATGTGGTTGAGCATCGCCTTTTTCGTTTCGGAAATCGGCGCCGGGCTTTTCTTTTTGTCTTTGTTTATTAATTACAGGCCGGGGTTCATTCTCGGCTACTTGTTGTCTCTGGTAATCGGCGGCCTCACCCACATCATATACCTGGGCAATCCCCAACGGTTTTGGCGGGTCCTCATGAAGCCGAAAACCTCTGAACTGTCCCGGGGGGTATGGGTCATCCTTCTCTACAGTCTCATCGGTGGTATTATGATCCTTCCAGCCGTTTTTCCCGATCTTCCCTGGACCGGATACCATCTATCATTGAAATTGATCATGGGCGTGGTGTGTGTTTTGATGATTACCCATGGCGCGGCCACCATGAGCGTTATACGCGCCATACCGTCCTGGAACTCCACCATGCTCTTGCCTTGGTCGGTCATATCGGGGATATGGGTGGGCAGTCAGGTACTTGTGGTCATGCCGGGTTCCGGCGCTCATGAGCTGGTTCGAATGGAAACACTGTCGCTGATACTTTTAAGCATCTACGCCGTTACCATTGTTTTATATCTCTGGGGTACCTCCCACGCTTCCGGAACAGCGAAACTGTCGATAAAAGAGCTGGTTGCAGGCATGTATGCCAAGTCGTTTTATCTGGGAGTCGTCGGAGCGGGCATCGCCATTCCAATGATCCTGATCCTGGCGACGTCCGGAAGTCAACCCCTATTTTGGTTGATAGCGCTCAGGCTGGTATTCGTCGTCATCGGGGACATGACCCTGAGATCTTTACAGATGAAAAGCGCATATTACAATCCACTGATATGAAAGGATAGTCACTGGGATGTTTCAAACTGGCTCTTGGTTGCCACAGACCGAAAATATTTCCCCTTGATCTTGAGAAGAAACAGATCCTTTTTCACTTCACCCATTTCGGAAAAAGCGGTCAGGCCCGTAACCCCGCTGTGCGGTTCCATCTTTTTAAGCATCTCTTTAATGGTGCTCCGAAAAACGATATCCGGGCGATTAACCAAGTCCAATAGGATCACGGCCGTGTCATATGAGACCGCATCGATGAAACCGGGGGGTTCCGAATAGACAGCCTCATAAGCCAAAGCGAATTCCTTTACATGCGCCAGTTTGCTTTCGGCAAAAAAACCATCGGTCATCATGGCGTGTTGGACGTATTTACGCGCCATTTGGATCAACTCCGCGGAATGCCAGAGGTTTGTACCGACGAAATAAACATTTTCAACATCAAAAAAGGCAAGTTGCGGTACGATCAGGCCGGCTTTTTGGGGAGCATCGGGAATGAACACCGCATCAAAATCAACCACGGTTTTGGGCTCCTCGTCCACCTCTTTTGTAAAATCCCCCTCACCCGATAACTCTTCCAGAATATCTTCAATCACCGTTGCATTCGCCTCTCTGTCTTCTTTCAACTGCACCCCGTTTTTGTCGCTTTCCAGTAGAAAGGGAAACATCTCCTCCAGATCGCTTTCGAAAATCTTATCCTGATTCAGCACATCCATGTAGCGCGTGACCGAGTCTTCATCGGTCAGATCAAAAGTAATCGTATCTGCTTCCTGAAGTTCCTCCGGCACCTCGTAATAGAGTCCCACCAGTTTTCTGATGGGATCAGCGAAATCAGTGGCCTGTGTCCGGTACGGCTCGACGCCCACAACCCGGCCACCATGGGCAAGCACTTCATCCCAAAACAGATTCATAAATGTTCGGCCATATCTTTCCTCGGGATACAGGATGGCAAATCGCCGTAAACCCATTTCATCGCATAGATACGAAACAAGCGTGGTCACCTGTGCCTTGGCGGTGAGAAAGTTTCGGAAGACAAAATCTCCGACCTCCGCGATGTTATCCTTACCGGTCAATGCGATGATCGGAATACCATAATCCTGGGCCGCTTGAGCGGCTTTCTTTGCCGTGACAATGGGCCCGATGACGGCCGCAACCCGGGCTTCATATAATTCCCGTAGGGCTTCAATCGCCATTTTTGAATCCGAGCCCGTGTCCTTAACGATCAGTCTGATTTGATGCAGCGGATTTTTTTCCGAAAATCGACTCCATGCAAGCTCAATACCTCTTAATGCCCGTTTCCCGTATGCCTCAAAGGTTCCCGAAAGCGGCAGCAGGCAACCAATTGCCTGCCGGTCGTACAGGGACTTTTGTCGGATGATCCCATAAAGGCTTCTGGCTTCATCGCCATGTTCATGATTCGGATACGTTTCGATAAACCGACTCAATGTTATCACGGCTTCCTGATCGCGGTTTTTCGCCACATGGGTCAACGCCAACTGATACAATAAATGCGATTTGGGCAAATAGTCGGGCCCGGCCAGCAGTTGGTCAATATCAGCGGCATCGAGGCGGCTTGCAGCGCCGATTAGCATGGTGCGTATTTCTGCCATCTCGCCCCCCGTTGATAGCTTGAGCGCCTGGCCATAGGCATCCACTGCATCCATCACGCTGTCTTGGGCAAGATAGGCATCGCCAAGGAGGCTATAAAGTCGAAGTTGAACAATCCGGGGCGGTGAATCGGCCAGCAGCGCCTGGACACCTTGAAAAACGTGTGTGTAGAGCCCTTCATGATAATAGGATGACAATACGGCGACCCGGGCATCGGCATTATAGGGGCTACTCGGATGATCGGTTGCCAACCGCTCATAATAGGCTCTCGCCTCGGTATATTCTGCGCGGGCAAGGTGAATGGCGGCTAATTTCATGATCGCAGCATCGGCCCTGGCCCCCTGGGGATATTGTGCCAGGTAGCTGCGGTAGCGGTCCATTGCCGCATCGTAAGCGCCTGTTTTGAAATCTTTTTCAGCTTTTATAAACAGTCTATCCCCGGGTACGGCTAGTTCACGGTCCGGGGAAATCACCTGTTTGCCACAACCAGCCAGGATGTGGATGGCAAGCAATACCACCAGGGTCGATTTAAGAATTTCCGCAAGACATGTGATTATCGGGAAAGCGTCCCGATTTTTCAATAACATTAAATACATCATTACCCTAAGCCGGAAAAGAAGTGCTGTGCTAATGGGCTAATGGGGACGTTCTTCAGATTATAAGTTTCTGAATAGAAACTTATAATCTGAAGAACGTCCCCATACGTCCCCCAGTCAATGAGATCACTCTACACAAGAATTTGGCATTGTCAAATGGTTGTTTCATATGGGAAAGGGTGTTATGAAAAACGGTCGATTTCAATGGAAACGGGACGAATCATAATGGACTTAAAGCATGCTGTAGAAAGCGGTTTCAGTTTCGGCATCACCTCAGGAATCATCACGACCCTGGGATTGATCGTTGGCCTTCACTCGGGCTCGCACGCCAAAGGTGTCATCATCAGCGGCGTATTGACGATTGCCATTGCGGACGCTTTGTCTGATGCGCTGGGTATGCATATGGTTGAAGAGTCTGAGGGTAAACATTCCGAGGCGGAAATCTGGTGGGCCACGGCGGCTACCTTTTTATCCAAGTTCATCTTCACCTTATCATTTTTGATCCCCCTTATAATATTTCCACTCTTTCACGCCATCGTAATCAGCCTGGTATGGGGCTTTGCCCTCCTGTTCGCCTTCAGCTTCTATCTCGCACGAAAACAACGAATCACGCCCATAAAGGTGGCCGGAGAGCATTTGCTGATCGCTGTGGTCGTCATTGTTCTGACCCACTTCACCGGCCGATGGATCGGTTCATTTTTTGCTTGATTACCGGCCCGTTACATCGCGACCGGATGGCTGGTTCGGGCATTTTTTCTTGACACCTAATCGAAAATTCATCATAATAATTATACAAGCTGGTTAATCGCCATGGGCGTCCACTTGGATGACAAAAACACAGTCGATGTTATTTTTCAGTGGCAACCGACCAACTTTCATGCTAATATTGGGATCTTGATAGTTGGAAGCGCAAAGGAACATCATGGTAATCGATACAAGTAGCAGTTTGGTT
>JAFDDL010000424.1 GCA_019310865.1 Deltaproteobacteria bacterium
AGCGTATTGGAGGCAACCGGTCAGGGAGTTTTGAAAGCCGATACCTGAAACGCCATTAGGATGAGACGGTAACCATGGATAATCCCTCAGCAAAAAGAAAAAAACTGAGAATCAGGCCGCCTGTTTCGATCCGCGAGAAGGTCTATGCCGTTATCCGAGACGATATTCTCAGCGGACGCATCGCCCCGGGAGAACGCCTGGTGGAAACCGGCCTGGCCAAGGAGATCAACACCTCGCGAACACCCGTGCGGGAAGCACTGCACTTGCTTGAGCGCGAGGGGCTGCTGGAGAGCATTCCCCGGGGCGGGTATTATGTAAAAGATATCGCATGGGACGAGGTGGAGGAAATCTGCGAAATCCGCATTATCAACGAAACCCTGGCCGCCAGATGGGCCATGGATCGAATTACCCCCAGGCAAATCGAAGCACTGGAAAAAAATCTGGCGGCTGCCACCGAAGATGCCAGGGGAGGCGCCCCGATATCGTTCGTGGATCTGGACGCGCAGTTTCACGACATCCTGGTCCGGGCAAGCGGCAGCAAGCGCTTGTATGAATTATGCGAGGTGCTGCGGCGCAATATGCTCCGGTATCGCCTCGAAAGTCTCAACAGCGCTGATGTCGTTCTGGAAGCCATTTCCGGTCATCGTCGTATCCTCGACTGTATTCGTGAAAAAAATTCGGCCTGTATCGAAGCGGCCATTCGACGCCATTTGGACGAAACCAAGGATTCTATTCGGTGCCATGCATTCAAAGATGAAAAATAGGTCGAAGAAACCACATCTGGGTACCGTCGTTATCGAGAATGCAGAGATTCAGTACCTTGAAAAGGATTTCTTCAGCTTGGAAACCTGAAAAGAGTGTATACCGTACCCCAAAAAAAACCCTTGACAAGACCCTCGATAATTGTATACTGTACCCCAGAAAGCGCGTGACACCCAATTCAACATTGTCAACAAACCCGATACGGTACTGAACGATCATGGCTAAAAACACATACTTTGACACCGAAGGCCCCTGGTCCAATGCCGAAAAATCGATGCTGTGCCTCGACACGGGAAGCTGGCGCATGAAGCGGCCCCGTATTCACGAGGCGGATTGCATCTATTGCGGCTTTTGCGCCCTTTTCTGTCCCACCCAGTGTATGATCGATCTGAAGACGCATTTCAGTCCAAATCTCGATTATTGCAAAGGCTGTGGTATCTGCGCTGCAGAGTGCCCGCGTAAAGTCATCGACATGAGACCGGAGGGAGAGTTTTCATGAAAATCAACGGATCGGGCAAACCGCAGGTTCAGGTCATCACCGGTAACGGAGCCGCTGCAATCGGCGCAACCCTCTGTCAGCCTGATGTGGTTGCCGCCTATCCCATCACCCCCCAGTCCGAGGTCATCGAAAAACTTTCCGAATACCACGCCCGGGGCATACTCGACGCTGAAATGGTAACCGTCGAAGGTGAAAATTCGGCCATGAACGCCGTCACCGCTGCATCCCTTGCCGGTGGGCGGGTGTTTACCGCCACCTCCTCATGGGGTCTGGTATTCATGTACGACGCGGTGCTGGCCACGGCCGGTTCACGCGCACCGGTGGTAATGGTGAACGTAAATCGGGAAACCCCCGGCATCATTGCCGTCTCTTCGGGCCAGCAGGACATGATCAGCACCCGCGATTGCGGCTGGATCTTCCTGGTTGCCGAAGACAGCCAGGAAATCCTGGACCTGGTTATCATGGCCTATCGTCTGGCAGAGGATACCGACATACAACTCCCGGTGATGATTCATTACGACGGGTTTTATTTATCCTACATGGCCGAGCGGGTCGAAGTTCCGGATGAAGATGCCGTGACCCATTTTTTAGCACCGCTCAACGACCAGCCGGAAAGACCAAAACTCATTCCGGGCATCCCGATTGGATGCGGCAGCCATGGCATCGGAAAAGGATATCTGGAACTGCGCCAAAAGCACTGCGAGGCACTGGGTCGCGCCAAGGGCAAACTGGACCAGATTGACTCGGAGTTTGACCGCCACTTTGCAAGGACCCGAGGCGGACAGATCGAAACCTATCGAACCGACGATGCGGATATGGTTCTCGTGGCCATGGGAAGCATGTGCGGAACCATCAAAACCGTCATCGACAAAAAACGATCTACCGGTGTGAAGGTCGGTTTGGTAAGGATTCGGATGTATCGGCCCTTTCCGGTCGAGCGCCTGCTTTTGGCCCTTGATGGTAAAAAGGCCATCGGTGTCATCGACCGGAGCATCTGTTTCGGGTTTTCCGGAGGGCCGACTTATATCGAATTGATGAGCCTTTCGGGAAAACTGAACAATCCGACGATATTGAGTTTTGTGGACGGGCTGGCTAACGCCGATGTGACAACGGTCAATGTGGCGCAAATCATCGACACCGTTCAAGCGGCGTCACAGGGCAAAGCCTGCCCGGAGGTTACCTGGATCGGGCTGGAAGGGTCTGCACCCTGAACCCTTTTCTTCGATTTATGGACAGAAACAATCGTAACACTGCAGGTGACTATTGTGGTAAAAAAGAGAGAAAAGCTGCCGAAGGTATTTGATTATCTGACCGATTCGGATCCTTTTTCCGGCGGGTTGGCGTTTTGTGCCGGCTGCCCCCTTGAGTTGCTCCTACGATTCATTCCACGGGTTCTTGGAAACGATCTGGTCATCACCGGCACGCCGTCCTGTTCGGCGCCGGTGCTTCTGGGGCAAAATACCGGCTCATGGCATAAACTGGCCTATTATGGTACCCTGATGACCGGTGCGGCAGCCAACGCCACCGGACTTGCACGATACTATAGAAAAACCGGCCAGGACCAAACGGTGGTCTGCTTCAATGGAGACGGCACCGCCGCGGACATCGGCTTTGCCAATCTGTCCGGGGCCGCCGAGCGAAATGAACCGTTCATCTATATTTGCTACGACAACGAAGGCTATATGAACACCGGCATTCAGAAAAGCGGCACAACCCCTTACGGGGCCAGGACCAGCACAACCCCGGTGGGCATAGCCCAAGGGGGAAACCCAACCGGAAGAAAAAACCTGCCCCTGCTCATGGCCATGCACAACATCCCCTATGCCGCCACCGCCACCATGAGCAATCTGGAGGATCTGGCCAAAAAACTGCTGAAAGCCAAAGCGTTAAAAAACAGCGGCTTTTGCTTCCTGCACGTCTTTTGTCCCTGCCCAACGGGATGGGGTGTCCCCACCGATCAATCCATACAGCTGTGCCGGATGGCCGTGCGGACGAATTATTATCCCCTCTGGGAAGCCCGCAATGGCCGCCTGCGATTTACCCACACGGTGAAGAAACCGAAACCGGTGTCACAATACACCGATATGATAAAAAAATTCAGTCACTTAGAAAAAGAGGCCTTGGACATAATTCAACAGGATGTCGATTACACTTATTCTCTATTGACTCAGATAGGGTCCTTGGCCGACTCGGGAGGCTCCCATGGTTGAAGTGCGATTTCACGGCAGAGGGGGGCAAGGCGCAGTGATGGCGTCGAAAATTCTGGCCAACGCCTTTGTTCGCACCGGCCGATACGGCGCAAGTTTTCCCATGTTCGGATTTGAACGGCGGGGCGCTCCGGTGGTGGCCTTCGGCCGTTTTTCCGATGACCCGATTCGGGAAAAAACGCAGATTTACACCCCCGACATCCTGGTCCTGCTCGACCCGGCCCAGAAAAACAGCCCGGCCGTGTGGGAAGGATTTAAAGCGGGTGGTACACTGGTTGCAAATGGAACATCGGCCAAGCTCGATGTCGATTTCCCAATGCGCAGCTATGGTATCATTGACGCCAACGCCGTCGCAATGGAAGAAATCGGCATCCCCATGCCCAACACCTGCATGCTGGGTGCCTTTGCCGCCGTGACCGGTTTGATCGATCTGGATTCCATCACCGCCGGTCTTGGTGACTATTTTTCAGGGAAACAACTGGCGGCTAATATCATCTGTGCCACCAGGGGATTTAAGGAAGTGAAGAAAATAGAAAACCCATGAGAGCCAGTCTCAAAACGTCCCATTCGAAGTCTACGCTTATCTCGGCCCATATCGGCGTTGGACGAAAATTTTAATCCTCGAAATACTCAATGTATGCCTGTGGTTAAAATTTTCGTCCGCCTTGATCTGAACCGAACTTGAACGTTTTGAAACTGGCTCGTTAAGCCAAAGGAGTCGACATGCCGCGA
>JAFDDL010000425.1 GCA_019310865.1 Deltaproteobacteria bacterium
GAACTTCACATTTGAACGCCGGCCGGTCTATGTGGTTGAAATGAAACAGCTCGATACCAACTATATCTATAGCAAACGGGTCATCACAGTGGACAAGGAAACTTTCATACTCTTGGATACGCTCATGTACGACCAGAAAGACAAACTGTATCGGGGAATGAGCATTCAATATGCGTTTTTTCCCTGGAACGGCAATTATGAGTACTACACGGACCAGGCTTGGGACTTTCAAGACGTTCACAGCAACGTCATGATTGGGTATGAATGGCCAGCCGAGAATATGGACCGCAAGAAATTCAGCACCAAAACCCTCATGCGCCAGGTTAAATAGTGTTTAAAAGCAGGGAGCAGCTGTTTATCGCCCCAAATGATGTCGGCGCGGTGACATCAAGAAGAAAAACACAATGGTACTAAAAACCGCACAACTGGTCGCAAAAATAAAGATGGGGAGGTAGCTCTCCCCCGTTTTCAGAAAACCGGCAACCCCCGGACCAATGGCGGCGCCAATGGCTAGTGCGGCAGGAATCAGCGACACCATGCGCTGGCAAACATCCAGTCTCGCTACCGCTGCCATTTGATAGCACTGGGACAGGGCAAATCCAAATTCCCACATCCAGCAGCCAATGGCATATAGCATCATCGTATCGGCCTTGTTGACCATTGCCAAGCCCAAAGCGATGCCGCACAGGCCCACTGCGTGGGGCCAGCGCACACCGTATTTATCACCAAGCAGGGCAGCCGTGATGCCAGCAGCACCTCCCAGAATTTTTAAAACAGCCAGGATGACGCCCATATGTCCGGATGCCACTCCGATATCGTTACCAATCCGCTCAACAAAGGCCCAAACACCGGTTTGACCACCGAAAAAACCAAAAGCGTTAAAAGCGCTACGATGGCTGGCAAATTGCTGCGAAAGTCAAAGGCGGCCTCGGTTTGCGCCCCATTCAGGTTCATGTAGGTCCGCGGTATTCTACTCAGCACGGTTAGGCCCAGAAGCATCCACGCCGACAGCCCTAAAACAGCCCCATTAAACCCCCAGCGCGACACCAGAAAAACCGGAAACAGATAGAGCAGCACCGCACCGAGCAGGACCTCCGATGTGAGTTTTGTGCCCATGGTCTTTTCCTGGTTTCCAAGCCCGGCAAGCGTCTGCAGTGCTACGGTAAACGGCAGGGCAAACCCGATGCCGGCAAAAAACCATGCGACGTAAAGCAGATACGAGCCACCTGTAAACGGCGAAAAACCAAATCCGGTCGCAACCATCACGATCCCGATGGCGGATATCTTTTGCCAGTTAAACCGCTTAATCACAAAAAAGACGATCCAGTTTCCCAAAACGGCGCCTGCCAGCAGGGCGGATCCCAACAGTCCGATCTGCTGGGCATTAAAGCTGTAGGCATCCGCCGCACTTCCCAGAGTGACCGGCATGAGATTAAATGGCAGTCCATAAATCGCGGATATCATACACCCCGCGAAAAGAATATTCCTGGCTTGTCGTTTCAATACTTCGTTATCGTTTGTCATGGGAAAAGGATCAGGATCGTCTCCGGTTATAATATATCGGCAAATGAAGCTTCAGAATATTTTTGGCCGGTTGATTTTTTCTCCGCCGCTTCTGTTAATGCATTATACTTCTGCTGTGTGATGGGGAATTTAAAACAGAAAACCGTGCCCAATAAAACCACCGAACCGCCAAACACACAAAAGACCGTCTCGATACCTGCCAAAGCCGACGGGGTCTGAACCGCCGCGCTCTCATTGAATCCAAAGGCACTTAGCAGCAAGCCACTGAGCCCTATGCCGGTGGCCATTCCAAGCTTCAGAAAAAAGCTCATGACCGATACGACAAAGGCATCCATGTTTTTACCTGATTTATACGACTGGACCGCCGCAACATCATATGCCAGGACATAAATAAACACAAAAAAAGTGAACAGTTAATCTCCACCACGACCGAATATCGGCCCGGACGGGAAATTGCCGGCCGATCCGGGCGGCTTGCAGGGTTTCCACAAAATCCGAGATTTGTTTAAAGTCAGCCGGATAATCGTAACGGTCCTTAACAACCCAGCGGCCGGTTTTTTTCGACAGCGTCACATTTCCCGATGGTCCGTCAATGGTGATGGCGGCAATTTCCAACAGCGGAAAAGAAGAAAGGAGCAAGTCCCCCTCTTGGCTCAGCATGCCGTGGGATGACTGCCGATAGGCAATCCAGGTGACGGCGCCCGCCAGAACAATCAGACCGATCAACAATCCGTTTAATGAACGGTAAAGGACACATCGTCCACGGCGACTTTCCGATCGAATGTTTTGGTCAGGTGGTCAACCTCGATCATGGGTTCTATCCTGCATGCGTTAAAGGGCTTATGACATGTGATTATTTCATTGGCCTAATACCATAAAACAATCCTAAATAAAAGGGGGGGCTATAAATTAAAACCATCTGTATTTAATAGAAAAAAAACTAAGATAGAGAAGGATCACTTGGTGTTTTGAACTACAGATCCGGATCGCCGTCACGCATCGCCGGCGTGGTTTTCAACCGGCGATCAGATGAATTGACATCGGTCAATAAGTCCAGCATTTGTTGCACGGCCGAATCCAAATCACGCTCTCCGGCCAGAACAGCATCGAACAGGATATCGAACTTCGGATGGTGCATAGTCAAAATCATATGCTCGACCCGCTGCGCCGCTTCTCTGGCCAGAAACCGTTTCATGGTGTTGTGTGACCGGTGTTTTCGGTCCGAAACACCCTGGTTGGCGATTCGCGAATCGATCTCGGTTTTAAGACGATCGATGCCGGTTTCTTTGGTGGCGACGGTTTTGACGATGGCGGTTAGCTCCGGATCGCCATCGCGCATCATCAGCATGGTTTGCCGTTGCCGAAACGTTTGATCCGCAAGGGGCATATCCGCCTTGTTGACCACCAGAACATCTGCAATTTCCAGAATGCCGGCTTTGAGGGCCTGAATATCATCGCCAAGGCCGGGCGCCTGCACGACAATGTTGATGTCTGCGATATCGGCTACTTCGGTCTCGGATTGGCCGGCACCGACGGTTTCCAGTAGGATCATGTCCCAGCCGGCGGCATCAATGATGTCGACGATGCTGACAATTCCCGCGCACAGTCCCCCCAGATGCCCCCGGGTCGAAACGGATCGGATAAACACACCGCGATCTTGGGTATGCGCTTTCATTCGGAACCGATCCCCCAGAAAGGCGCCCCCGGATATGGGACTGGCGGGATCCACCGCCACAACCGCTACCCGGCGTTTGTCGCGCCGAAGGGCACCGATATAGGCGCTGATGAGGGTGGACTTTCCCGCGCCCGGGGGCCCGGTAATGCCGATGACCGAAGCATGACCAGCCTTGCCCCTGGCGCGGCTGAGAATTTCCCGGGCCATGGGCCAATTATTTTCCACTGCTGTAATGGCGCGGGCCAGAGCCGCCACATCTCCGGATACCAGACGCTCGAACAGCTTGCCACCGTCTTGTGTTGGGGAATCAGACATGTTTCATCCTCATAAGCGGGTTTATCAGGCGGAGGACTCAAATTGCGCCATCATTTTTTCCTGCACCTTCTGGGTGACAGCCATTCGGTCATGGCCGTCCCGGAGCCGCCGGCCCAGCAGCTTACCGGCGCTTACTGCAGCGGCCATGGCATCCGGCTGCTTGGATACGTCCGGAATCATATCGTTGGTGATCTTGACCCCTTCACCATGCAGCATCATGGGAATCCCAACTTGACAGGTCTCGCCATAACCACAGCTAAAACAGGACGCGGCCCCCTGGCCGATGACTTTGTCGATTGTTTCGATAAAATTATACATCAAGATTTTTTCAATTTCATCAGCAGGAAACTGGCCTGCAGTCCCGCCGACGCCAACCGCCACGGCCAGTTTACCCCAGAGCGTGTTGCCCGCCTTGATGCCGAAATTGAAACCAGCGTTCAAGCAGGGCATGCGTGGTGGCGTTTAAGCTAGAGTAATAATTGGGGGCGCCGATGACATAGGCATCCGCTTCGACTATTTTATCGCGCAAGTCGGTCAAATCGTCTTCTACCTTGCATATATTGTCCTTGACACACCCCAGGCAGGCAATGCATCCGGATATTTTCTTTCCTTTCAATGAAACCAGTTCGTAATCACATTGGGTATTTTCCAGAATCGTCTTTACCAATTTGTACACA
>JAFDDL010000426.1 GCA_019310865.1 Deltaproteobacteria bacterium
TTATCGTCCAACCGCTGGCGGGGTACTATGCGGATCGCCATCAGACCCGGTGGTTCATCTTCATCGGGCTTTCGATGGTGGTCATTTTTATCCCCCTGACCGGCCTCGTGAACACATTCTGGCTGCTTCTGCCCTTGGTGGCATTGGGGTCCGTGGGTTCTTCCATGTTTCACCCATCGGTGACCGGCATGCTACCGTTGTATGCCGGAAGAAATCCCGGCCTGTCCATGTCGATATTCAACACGGGGGGAACCTTTGCTTTCGCCGTCGGCCCTGTGTTTATCACCTGGTATGCGACAACCTTTGGTTTGTCTGCGATGCCGGCCACCATGGGCTTCGGCTTGCTGGTATTCGGTTATCTTCTTTGGACCGTCCCGAGGCCGAAACCCGAGGGGCTCATGCACCTGGGGTTTCTGGGAGCTCTCAAGGAAGCCCTTGGAAAAGCCTGGCGACCCATTGCCATTATCTGGCTGGTCATGGTTCTTCGGGCGGTTGTTGGTCAGTCCTTTATGACTTTCATGCCGGTGCTTTTCGTACAGAAGGGCTATTCGTTGGTATCCACCGGGGTCATCTTTTCTCTTTTCACGTTGGCAGGCACCGTCAGCGGCCTGATTGCCGGGTATCTATCAGACCGAACCGGTTACCGGCCCATATTTTTCTTTACCCATGCCCTCATGACTCCGGCGCTTCTGCTGCTGCTGTATCTTCCCGGAAATTGGCTCTATCTGGGCGCCATCGTTGCCGGTGGGTTTGTGCTGGCCACACTGCCATTGGGCGTTGTCATGGCACAGGCCCTGGCACCGAAAGGAAGATCCATGGTGGCCAGCTTGATGATGGGACTGGCCTTCGGCCTTGGTGGCGCCTTTACCCCGATTATCGGAAAACTGGGAGACATGTTTTCCATACAGACGGTCCTCTTGGGTGTCTCTTTTATCCCATTGCTGACCGTGGGGCTGATTGTGTTTTTCCCGGAACCCGGCAAAGCGGCATCATCGATGGCAAATTATGCACCCCAAAATCGCGAATCAGATTATGGCATCATCCAAGATTCGAGTTCAGATTGAAAATCGCATCCTCAGCGGTCTGGCCTATGAATGGAAGGTCAAGTTCGACGATCTTCCCGAAGTATACCGGCCCCTGATTCGACCGCCGCGTTTTTTGCTTTCCGACATGGATAGCCGCCTTGCGCTCTGGTCCCAAGCAGATCGGGAGATGCGCTTTAGCCGCCGGTTTGTTTTCAACAGCGGGTGGGACAGCATTCGGCATTGCCTCTGGCATGAAATGGCACACCAGATCGCCTGCACACATGACGAGAGTGAGTGGGAAACCCACCACGGCCAACTGTTTCAGCGAATCTGCAGCGACATTCATGCAGATCCGTCCGCATCGGGTTCTTATCCAACCCTTGAGGATCAGGTACTAGACGATGCCGGCAACGAAAACGACCGGTTGATGGTGAAGGTGAAAAAGCTGTTGGCCCTGGCCGAATCACCCAATCCCCATGAAGCGGAAACCGCCTGCGCCAAGGCAAACGAATTGATACGCCGGCACAACCTGGATATGATCGAACAGGATCGGCCCCGGGATTTTGTGAGCATCTTTATCGATCAGCCGGCCCTTCGCTTTCCATCGAGCACCAGTTTACTGATGAGCCTTCTGGAAGACTTCTATTTTGTTCAAGCGGTTTGGATTCAAACCTGGGTGGTGGCAAAAGACCGGATCGGCCGGTGCCCGGAAATTTCAGGTCGTCGGGCCAACGTACAAATCGCCCATTACGTGTATGACTATATCAAACGTTACACCGATATGCGCTGGACCGCGCATCGATCGCAGCACAAGGTGTCGCATCACCGGAAAAATTCGTTTACTCGGGGCGTTATCGAAGGATTCTATGAAAAGCTGACCCGGCAGAAGGAATCCGCTGCCGGGTTGTCGCCAAATCAGTCAAAAGCGCTTGTGGCGCTTGAAGATACGCGGTTGAATCAATACATCCGCGGTCGTTATGCGCGACTCTCCGCCAGAACCGTCCGAGCCCAAGTGGACCCGTCGGTTCTGTCCGCCGGGATGGCCGAAGGCGAAAAACTGGTCATCTCAAAAGGGATTACCGGTAACCAGGGTAACAAGGGGCGATTGATTGGTCCATAGAAGTGATTTTGAAACCACTTCTGACAGCTGTCAAACCAGATTCGCAACCATGTCTCCCACCTCGGAGGTAGAATATCCCATACGTCCGGCGCTCAGACTCTTGATTTTCGTTCCGGTGACGGTTTTGACAGCCTCTTCAACAGCAGTCGCAGCCACGTCTTCGCCCAGGGTCTCGAGCATCATGGCACCGGCGCAGATGGCCGCCAGGGGATTGATGATATTCTGCCCCGTGTATTTGGGCGCCGATCCGCCGATGGGTTCAAACATGCTCACCCCTTCGGGATTGATGTTGCCGCCGGCGGCGATCCCCATACCACCCTGGGTTTCCGCACCCAGGTCCGTGATGATATCGCCGAACATATTGGAGGTCACCAGGACATCGAACCATTCCGGGCTCTTGACCATCCACATGCAGGTGGCGTCCACATGGTAATATTCCCGGACGATGTCCGAAAAATCCGCCTGGCCGACCTCATGAAAAGTCCGTTCCCACAGATCGAATACATAGGTAAGCACATTGGTTTTTCCCACGAGGCCCAGTGTGTTGGCATCGCCCTTGCCGCGGGCTTTTTTGCCGTGCTTTTGGACATAGTCAAAGGCATACCGAATGCAGCGCTCCACCTGAAACCGGTTATACACCATTGATTGGACCGCAACCTCCTGGGGGGTGCCCTTCATGCTGATGCCACCGGTCCCGGTATAAAGGCCACCCGAATTTTCCCTCACGACAACATAATCGATCTCGTCCGGGGTTTTGCCTTTCAGGGGCGTATCAACGCCCGGATAGAGCCGGACCGGTCGAAGGTTGATATACTGGTCCAATTCGAAGCGGATCCGAAGCAGGATTCCCTTTTCCAGAATCCCCGGTTTCACGTCCGGGTGTCCGATGGCGCCCAGATAGATAGCGTCAAAGCCTCTCAGCTCGTCGATGGCCGATTCGGGAAAGACTTCGCCTGTCTTAATGTAGCGATCTCCACCAAAATCAAAATCGGTCATATCCAGTTTGAAATCAAATTTTACGGCTGCGGCCTCAAGCGCCTTCTTACCTTCAACCATCACCTCGGGTCCGGTGCCGTCTCCGGGTATCACGGCAATTTTGTATGTTTTGCCCATCTCTTGCTCCTATTAAAAAATTCCAGGATTTATAAGATATCGTGTTCATAGGGTCAATGAAAAAAATTAAACGAGCTTGGGGTTCGCTATATGTCGCGCCTTATCCCGCTCGGTCTTTTTCGCCAGGTTGTCTTTGATGGCAGCTGAAAGATCCACCCCGGTCTGGTTGGCAATGCAGACCAACACGAACAGCACGTCAGCCAGCTCATCAGCCAGTTCCCGGACCTGCTCATTTTCAGACCAGACCCGCTTGAAGCTCTGGTCCCCGTACCGCCTGGCCATGATTCGCGCCAGTTCTCCCACCTCCTCCATCAAGACAGCCGTATTGGTCAATTCGGAAAAATAGCGAACCCCGTAGGTTTTCACCCAGTCGTCCACAATCTGCTGCAATTGTCGTATGGTCACATCCATGATCGGTTGCCCTGTTTGAACAAGTTGGGTATAAGCCTTCTTATACCATTCTTTTAAAAGGAATCAATCCAATGGTGACGCCCCCGGTTCTGCTCATTCATCCACCGGTTGTACGACCATGCGAGCCCCCACCGGGTCTTGCCCGCCTGGCCGGAACGCTTCAGGCACATCAGATACCCTGCCGGATGATCGACGCCAACCTCGAAGGGCTATTGGATCTGTGCCGCCGTCCAATAACGTCCCGGGACACCTGGACCCATCGGGCAGCGGGCCGGGTAAATCAAAATCTGGAAAAGATTCGTTTCCTGTCAACTTACCGAAATTCTGACCGATACCGGCAAGTGGTTTCCGAACTCGGTCGCGTGCTGGCCGTCCAAAGCGGCGTGTCAACCATTCGAATCGGACTTGCCAATTATCAGGATCAAGCGCTGTCCCCGGTAAACAGTGGCTATCTGACGGCCGCAAGCTCGTCACCGGAAGCAAACCCCTTGTTTCCCTATT
>JAFDDL010000427.1 GCA_019310865.1 Deltaproteobacteria bacterium
ATCAAAACCAGTGGGCTGGAAGGGAAAATGGAGGTGATCGACCTGGTACAGCTGGTGGATCAGCAATTGGAAATCATGAACCCAGAATGAGAAGGTATTAAAACTTCCGGTTAGGATCGGGAATGTTCACGATCCTTATACCGGAGCAAATGGAATTGGGAGGGATTATGGAAATCTTAGTATGCGTTAAACGAGTGCCCGACACGTCGGAGAACGAGATCGAGGTCAACAGCAGTGGCACCGACATCGAACGCGATGACCTCGTCTATTCGGTAAACGAGTGGGACAACTATGCCGTGGAAGAGGCGATTCAGATTCGCGACAAGGTCGGTGGCAGTGTTACGGTCGTGACGGTTGGTGATGAAGAATCCGAAGAAGTGCTCAGAAGAGAAATGGCCATGGGGGCTGACAACGGTGTTCTGGCTTCGGATGACGCTTTTGAAGATTCCGACGGAAAGGGTCTTGCAACGATCCTGAAATCCGTTGTGGATAAGGGAAATTACGACCTGATTCTCACCGGCGCCCAGGCCGATGACGGGGCGGGGCAGGTGGGCGCCATGCTGGCGGCCATGCTTGACCAACCCTATGCTTCCCTGGTGAACATATTGACCGTGATGGACGATAAGAAGATCAAGGTCGGGCGAGAGATCGCCGGTGGAAACCAGGAGATGAACGAGATGGATCTACCTTGCGTGCTGTCGATCCAGACCGGTATCAACGAGCCGCGATATGTCGGCATTCGGGGCATTCGGAAAGTGGCCTCTGTTGAGATCCCGGTTCACGGGGCATCGGACCTGGCCGTGGCAGCCGATTCCGTCGGCGGGGCCGGCGCGAAGGTAAAGCGGCTCGACTATTTTCTGCCGGATATGGGAGATGGCGCAGAGATTCTTGAAGGTGACACTGGAGAAAAGGTTGAAAGGCTGGTTGAACTCTTGAAATCCAAAGGAGGGATTAAGTAATGGCCCGACAGATTTTTGCCTATATAATTCATGAAGAAGGGAAAGCGGATGACACGGCATTTGAGCTGCCGGCCGCTGCAAACAAAATTGATTCACAAGCCGCTGTGACGGCTCTTGTTGTCGGCACCGGTGCCGAACTGGACAGCGTCTGCAATGAAGTGGCCGGCGCCTATTCGGAGGTTTACAAGATCGATAACGCTGCGCTGGCCTATCCCAACGGGGACCTGGTTCGAAAGGCCCTGCTGGCGGTATTGGACCCGAGCAGTCTGGTGCTGTTGCCCCACGAGCATTTCGGTATGGATATGTCGCCGGGTCTGGCTGTTAAGATGGATTCGGCCTTTGTTGCCGATGTCGTGGAATTCGAAGGGCTTGAAGGCGATACGTTGAAGCTCGTGCGACAGGAATTTCTCGGCCAGGTGAGCACCCATGTATCCTGTGATATTTCAGCCGGTGCCGTCCTGACGGTTCGCCCCGGATCGTTTGAAGCGATCGAGGGCGGTGCTTCCGGTCAGGTTGTGGATAAATCCGGTGATGTGGGAGCCCTGGAGGCCGGACGACGCTATCTGGAGATCGTCGAGGCGGAAAAAGGCGATGTGGACATTACCCAGTCCGAAATTCTTGTGGCCGTCGGCCGTGGGGTGGAAGATGAGGATAACCTGGAAATCATCACCGAACTGGCTGAAGCCATGGGCGGTGATGTGGCCTGCAGTCGGCCCATCGTGGATGCCAAATGGCTCGACAAATCCCGACAGGTGGGCACATCGGGTTTGACCGTGAAACCGAAAGTCTACCTGGCTCTGGGAATCAGTGGTTCCTTTCAGCATGTGGGCGGTATCAAGGGCAATCCGTTTATTGTGGCCGTCAACAAAAATGCCAAGGCGCCCATTTTCCAGATTGCCGACGTGGGGGTCGTGGAAGATATGCTCGAGTTCGTTCCCGAATTGACTGCGAAGATCGAAGAGGTAAAGGGATAACTCCCCCGTAGTCAGAAAAGCCATAATCGGCCGTTTCCTACTGGAAACGGCCGATTCCGGTTATACAGGTCGGCCCATTTAAACGGGTCGGTCGGTTTATACCGGACGCACCGCCCTTAAAATTCACCCAATGGCCGCTTGAATGTAAACTCCGCGGGTTTTTCAACAGCGGTTTCCCATACCTGCTTGGTGTTTCCACCGAGGAGGGAAAAGGGGAGAGACACAGCATAGAGGGCGGTTCCCAGAATGGTGGATCCGAAACCCAGAGGGCGCATGACCAGAAGATCCACCGCCATTTTTTCCGCACTGGCCTTCTCCGAGTCGGTTTCGGAACCGGCCATCGCCGCGGAACCCAAAGGGGCCGTCATCAACATGACCGCCACCATGATAACCGTCGAAAATTTTAGAAAACGAGCCATCTTCCCTCCTTCGCATTTAACTGGATTGAAAAGAATTGCCAAGTACACGCATTTGCAAGTATACTCACATATTTTCCACTTAGGGTTCGCTTTTCTGCACGAACGCTAAGATTCACAGTAAAAAAAGGCAGTTTGCGTGTCAAGAAAAAAGATGTTGGAATCAAAACTGAAAAGATGCGGTCAGGAGGACCGATACATCGACGTGGCCGTTGCCTTTTCGGTTCACAAGACCTATACCTACCGGGTTCCGCCCGAGCTTCAGGATTCAGTGGTGGTGGGAAAACGGGTATTGATTCCCTTTGGTAAACGGCGGATTACCGGTTATATCTTTGGCCCGTCCCATTGCCCTCGGGGCGTTACCGTCAAGCTGATCCTGGATGTTCTCGACGAGGCGCCCCTGTTTCCCGACGCCATGGTTCCGTTTTTCCGGTGGATTGCCGATTATTATCTATACCCGGTGGGCCTGGTGATTCAAAACGGGCTTCCCAGCGGTCTGAATCTTCACGAGACGGTCACCATTGAGCTGACGCAGTCGGGCAAGCGCATTGTGGAAGCAGGTGGCAATGGGCCCTTTGAGCAGCGGGTGCTTGAAGCGCTCGCAGATGGTCCGATTCGGCTCAATGTGCTTTCCAGGCGGGTTGATGGCATGGTCCCGGCTTCCATGATCCAATCCATGGTGAGGGCCGGCAAGGTTGAAAAGATCAGGCGGTTGACCGGTGGCCGGGTCAGATCCCGGCTGGCTCGGTTTGTGGCCCCCGTTGCCAATCCGTCCGCGACGGCTCGCATCACGCCACAACGGCGCAAAATTCTCGATCTGCTTTCACGGTGCGGTGAGATGCCCGTTAAGGCGCTGTCCGGCCATGTCCCCACCGCCGGACACCTGGTGGGCCCCATGGCAAAGGCGGGCCTTTTGACCATCCATCAAAAACCGGTTTACCGGGATCCATTCGGTGATCCCATTTCCCGGGACACACCGCCTGTTTTGACATCCGAACAGGAAAAGGCGGTCTCGGCTGTTTTAAAATCCCTCGGGAACGGTTTTGCAGCCTACCTGCTTTCCGGCGTCACCGGCAGCGGCAAAACGGAAGTTTACCTGCACCTGGCGGCCACAGCGGTGGCGAAGGGGCATTCGGTTCTGGTATTGGTGCCGGAAATCGCCCTGATCTCCCAGATGGAAAGACGGTTTCGGGCACGGTTCGGAGACGTGGTGGCTGTGCTTCACAGCGGCCTGTCGGCCGGTGAGCGCTACGATCAATGGCAACGGATTCTAAGCGGGGATGTGGCTATTGCCGTGGGAACCCGATCGGCTGTATTTGCGCCCTTTGCAAATCTGGGTCTCATCGTTGTGGACGAAGAGCATGACCCGTCCTTCAAGCAGGACAATCAGCTGCGCTACAACGCCAGAGATCTGGCCGTGGTTCGGGCAAAAGATGCCGGGGCAGTGGCGCTTCTGGGATCCGCCACGCCCTCTGTTCAATCGTTTCGCAATGCGGAAACCGGAAAGTTTCAGGTGCTCACCTTGACCCGGCGCGTGGAAAATCGCCCGATGCCGGAAATCGATGTGGTTGATTTAAAACTCAATCGTGGTAAACGGGGCATCCAGCGTTTCATCACACCGGAGCTTGAGTCGGCCATGCGCCGTACCCTGGCCCGGGGCGAGCAGGTGCTTTTATTTTTAAATAGACGCGGGTATGCAAATCACCAGGTATGTTGCGACTGCGGCGATACCATCAGCTGCAAAAACTGTGACATCTCCCTGACCCTGCACCGGCACACCAACGCCTTGAAATGCCATTACTGCGGGTTTTCCCGCCCGTC
>JAFDDL010000428.1 GCA_019310865.1 Deltaproteobacteria bacterium
AGACCAAGTTGACAATTTTCTTTACCGATCACACATCCGATAACCTTTTGCGCGTTCACGCCGCAGCAAAGGAGTTCTTTTCCGAGCATCCGGCAAAGATCGACAGTGGCGAGTTTCTCATGGCCGGTGGGGCTGTGGGAATGGAGATTGCGATCAATGAAGAGATGATGCGAACCCACACCATGGTCGATCTGATGGTGCTCGGGACCATCTTTATTCTGTGCGGGCTGTTTTACCGGTCATTTCTCGCAGGGGCCCTGCTCACCGGGCCGCTGGTCCTGGGGAATTTCGTAGCGTTCTGTTACATGGCCATGAACGGAATCGGCCTGTCGATCAACACCCTGCCCGTGGCCGCCGTGGGCGCTGGTGTGGGGGTTGATTTTGCCATCTATATCTATAACCGATGCAAGGAGGAGTTCGATGCCCTGGGTGCCAACACAGGCAGTGCATCGCTGGCCTCCGATTCCGACACGTGGAAACGGGTGGTTTTAACCTCCGTAAGGACCTCGGGGAAGGCCGTTTTATTCACCGGCCTTACGATGGTATTGCCGATCCTCAGCTGGCTGGTTTTGTCAGATCTTAAATTTCAGGCGCAAATGGGGATGTTCCTGGCAATGATTCTCACCACCAATGTTTTGCTTGCCCTTACCCTACACCCCCTCATGCTGTATTTGATCAAGCCCCGGTTTATCTCTCGGGGCTTAGGTTAAATCGTTGAAAAAGGAGGTAAGAAAACGATTGGAGGAAGTCCGGAGCTTTTAACGGTAACAGAGGAAAAAAGAAGGAGGAGGACTCATGGTTAGAAAACGGATTGGAGGAAGTCTGGAGCTTTTAACGGTAACAGAGGAAAAAAGAGGGAGGAGGACTCATGGTTAGAAAACGGATTGGAGGAAGTCCCGGAGCTTTTAACGATAACAGAGGAAATAAAGAAGGAGGACTCATGGTTAAGAAACGAATTGGTCGACTTTTAATCGCGCTGTGCACCATAGGACTGATATGGGGCGGCGATGTCTGGGCGCTGTCTACGGACATTGGGGGTAACACCTTGAATGTTCAAGGCTACATTTCCCAAACAGTTCAGTTCGGTATCGATGGGGATGACTACGACACCAAGGAGGGGTTCAATGCAGCATTGACAAACCTTTTTATTGAGGGCGATTACAGTTTCGCCGGGGACTGGTCCATTTACGCAGCGGGTATGTTTACCATGGACTGGGCGTATGAGGTTTTGCACGATGATGATGACTGGAAGTCCCGTCACTTCAACGAATCTCGCAGCGAGCTGTTCATGGATGACGAGTGGTGGCAGCTTCTCAAGGAGGCGCACGTAACATGGCAGCCGGGCAATTTCATGTTTCGTGTGGGTAAACAGCGGGTGGCCTGGGGTGCGATGGACCTGTTTGCGGTTACAAACGTAATCAACCCTGTCGACCTGACACACGGATTTGCCGACCTGGAGCTTGACACCCTGTTTATTCCGATCCCGCTGGTTCGTGCCGAGTACGCTTTCGATGCGATTGTCGGTCCGCTGGCGGATATAGGGATTCAGTTTGTATTCAACCCCAATGTCGACCACATCCCCGATGCCGGATCCGCCTATGGAAACAATACGGCCGGCATCTGGGCGGCGGACATTGTTTTTAAGGACCCGGATCCAGCAAACGAGCTGCGTTTGTTCAACCTCTATGATACCATTGAAGAGCCGGATGCATTCGACTCGGAGTTTTTTGAGTACGGGCTTCGTGCCTATGCCACCCTGCTCGATAATATGCAGGTTTCACTGATGGGTTTTTACGGTAAACAGAACGCCCCCATCCTCGCATTTTTTGATCCTTCCAGTGTCCAGACGCTTTTTGGTTTTGACGACAAAGGCCGGCCGATTATCGACACGCTTGAACCCGGGTCCTATGCCGATCAAAAGTTCATTGGTGCGTCTATGGCGGCAGAACTGCCCGTGTCTATAAGAGCGCTCGGCGGTTTTCGCCCGATGTTCCGCCTGGCTGCCCGGTACGAATTTGACCATAAATACTACGACGGGTGGAATCTCGAGTTTTTTGAGACGGATCTTATCGTCGCGGGCTTCAACGCGGAGTATAAAATCAAGGTCCCCTGGCAGAGAAACTCCCTGTTCTTTGCCGTGGAAGGCCAGTACAACCATGCAACTGACCACCGACCGTTTCTGATGGATGAAACGCAGATTTTCCGTGAAAATGATTACTGGTATAATTTCTTTGCGCTTCTTTCGAGCTCATACATGCGTGGCAAGCTGATTCCGAGTATTGAATGGTACGCCATTTACGATGGAGATGCGTATATTGTGTCACCGCAAATAGTTTATACGATCAATGAGCGCTGGAATGTCAAGGTCAGGGGCAACTTTTTTGGCGGCACGAAAATAAGTAACGATGCGATTGCCGGTCACCTTGGTTTGGATGACAAGGACAACGTGGCTTTTAAAATCCAATATAACTGGCAATAAACCAACCCATCCGTTTCAGTTGGACTGACATGGATGCTTGAACACAAAAGGAGATAAAAATGAAGAGACTATTTAGTGCATTAGGCGCCATGGTTGTCGTGTTTCTTATGGCACTTCCTGGCCTGGCCAAGGATATTATTTCGAATCAGTGGGAGCAGCACCAGTTGATTGAAATGAAGTTTATGATCGATGATCCCCGTCCGTTTTTCACGAACCTGAAAAAACTGGCCGGTGAGGAGAACTGGAAGAGATACATCACCGACGTGGATAAGGCCAAGGCGGTTTGGGCTGATGTGGTGGGTTTTACCGCACCGGAGGTGGTGGGGAAAATTGCACCGGAAATCAAACCCGGCAAATACACCCTGGCCGATAAAACCCGGCTTCCCTTTGACAAACTGATGCCGAAGGTGATCTATGAGCGCTACAACGAGCCGGGTCAGTTCGCGGGAAACATCACTGAATTTGAAATTGTTGACACCCAACAATATTATCACCATTTGGGAGTCGGTGATAATACAAAAGCAAACGATGGATCCGCCAAACTGGACGCTGACGGCTATATGGACTATGCGACCTTAAAGCTGGGCTATCCGTTTGCGCGCCCCTCCGGGCCCCAGAAGGCCGATCAGATCGTATACAACAGCCTTATTGAAAGCCAGCATCTTTCGGAAGAGTTTGCCGAAGTCGTTGTTAGTTTTGGCTTCAATAAAAAACTGCAAATGGATTTTCAGGGTGGCGGAAAATACTACCAGATCAAGCTGGCAAACCGCTCAAAGCTGGCACCGTTGGGAGCCTGGTACGATGCCCGCGCCGAAAAATCAGGGGAAAACAAGGCCTATTTTTATGAGGCAACCAAGCCGCGTGACCTTTACGGCAATGCTTTTGTCAATCTCAAGTATCAAAATCCTAAAAAGAACAACATATTTCTCTTTTATACGACTATGACACGCCGTGTAAGGAAGCTGTCGAGTTCTGACACCCAGGATCAGTCTATCGGTTCGGATTCGGCTTATGACGATGTCCTCATGTTTGACCAGAAATACAGGCCGGACCTGTATGCCTATGATGTCAAGTTGCTGGCGGAGACTGAAATTTTGATCCCGGCGTACTCGCATGACGGTAGTGAATATGCGGATTCAACCGCCGGTTTCCAGTGGCGGAACGTCCGCATGGAGAGGCGACCTGTCTGGGTGATTGAAATGGATCAGCAGGATACGAGCTACATCTACTCGAAACGTATCATTTACGTCGACCGGGAAACCTATGTCCCCCTGCTCTCGGAAAACTATGACCAGAAAGGCCGTTTGTGGCGCACAATGCAAATCTGTTGGGCCTTTATACCAGAGGTGGGCCAGTACACATACTGGCAGACGTGGCAGTATGATTATATCGATGTCCACACGACCCTGGATACCAACTGGGAATGGCTGCCGGCCGATACCGATCGAAGCCAGTTCAGTCCTAAAAAACTGATGCGCATGGTGAAATAACAGCCGTCTTTCCAACAAACCCATATGGCGCTTCTCTTGATCGGTGACATGCCATTGAATGAATTGCAAGAGCAGGCGCCTTTACCTTCTGACCAGTTAAATGTTGTACATTGGCTACTGAGAGGGAACGTACGAGGTGACAAACCATGAAACTGTATCAAACTCCCAAATCTGATGAAATTG
>JAFDDL010000429.1 GCA_019310865.1 Deltaproteobacteria bacterium
CGGATTGTCATAAGGATCGGGAGCGAAATCAAGTAGACTCCGAAGACGAGCAAGTAATTTAGCTATTGAGTTCACGATTCTAGAAATCAGATTTAAAAAATTTATCCGAATCGATGACCACATCCGGCGGTTTGGAATATTTTGTTGGGACGCTGCCTTCTTTAAAAACCTCAAATCGTGTCTTCTTGGAGGATGCGATGGGCAGTAGGCCCGTTTCGGTATCGATTTTTGAAAAAACAACCCCTTCCGGTACTTCAAAGACACGAACCGGCTTTTCGGCCAGCATCTTTTTCATGAAGCCCAGCCAGATGGGGCTGGCTGCCCGGGAGCCGGTTTCTCCCTTACCTAGAGATCGTTCCGAATCGAAACCGGTCCATGCCCCCGTGATGATGCGTGGGGTGTACCCCACAAACCAGGCATCAAACAGGTTGTTGGTGGTGCCGGTTTTTCCCGCTGTCGGCCGATTCAAGGCCCGGACCCGCCTTGCGGTCCCATGTTTGACCACGCTCTCGAGCAGGTTGGTCATGATATAGGCGGTGGTTTTTTCAATCACCCGGCGTCGGTCCGGCGCATTGATTTCCAGTTCCTTGCCGTCTCGATCGACGATTTTCGTAATGTAAATGGGCGTTACCATATACCCCTGGTTGGCAAAGACCGAGAAGGCCGTGACCAGTTCGGCCAGGGAAACACCGGAAGAGCCCAGGGCGATGGACAGATCCCGGCTCAGGTTGGCTGTGATGCCGAGTTTTCGAGCATACTCAATGGCATAATCGATTCCAATATCTTTCAGAATCTTAATGGAGATGATATTTCGGGATTTGGACAGGGCATCTCGCAAAAGTGTCGGGCCGTGGAATTTTTTCTCATAATTTTTTGGTTTCCATTTAAAATGGGTTTCCGCATCCTCAAAGACAATGGGTGAGTCGATGATGACCGTTGCGGGGGTGTATCCCTTATCCAGGGCCGCTGTATAAATGATCGGCTTGAAAGCCGAACCCGGCTGCCTGCGCGATTGTATGGCCCGATTGAATTGATTATGTCGAAAATCCCGTCCACCGATCATGGCCTTGACAAGGCCGGTTTCCGCCTCAATGGAATAAAGCGCTGCTTGGGCTTCCGGTGTCTGCTCCAGGGCCAGTTGCCGGATATCGTCCTGGGGCTCTGCATTCAAGATGCTGACCTGCACCACGTCTCCTTCCCGCAGCACGCTGCTGGGGCGAATCACGGGCGCCTCATAATAGGCCACCTCCGGATCCGGATTTCTTGCCCAGCGCATGCTCGATAGGGCGATTTTACCGTACCCGGCTGCGAGTCGAACCATAACGCTTTTATCCGCGTCGTCCACGGCGGCAACCACACCCTTTATGATCCGGCCCGGTGCCAACTCCACCTGCTCCGAGTCGGCTTTCAGACTGCTGATGAACGATTCGATGTCGGTGGGCTCCAAATGTTTCTCAGGTCCTCGATACCCCTGGCGCTTGTCCAATGCGCGAAGGCCCTTTTCAATTTCAGCACGGGCGATCTTCTGGCTTTCGATATTAACCGCCGTATGAATCTGAAGTCCTTCCTGGTACAGCATGTCGGCGCCGTATTTTTTTTCCACATACTTTCTGACATACTCGGTGTAATAGGGGACCTTCTCGATATACCAATTGCGACGTGGTTTGATGTCCAGGGTCGTATTGATCGCTTCCGTGGCCTGGATATTGGTGATAAAGCCTTCTGCAACCATTCGGTTGAGGACATAAATCTGTCGCTGCTTGGCCCTTTCGGGATGCCGGAAGGGCGAATAACGGCTGGGGGCCTGGGGCAGACCGGCTAGCATGGCGCATTCAGCCAGGTTAAGCTCCTTTGCGGATTTGTCGAAACAGTTTTCGGCCGAGGCTTCCACTCCGTATGCGCCGTGTCCCAGATAGATTTGATTTAAATACAGATAGAGAATTTCGTCCTTGGTCAAGGCCTTGTCGATTCGATAGGCCAGCAGGGCTTCCTTTATTTTTCGCTGATAACTTCTCTCCGGTGTCAGCAGGAAGGACTTGGTTACCTGCTGTGTGATGGTGCTGCCGCCCTGGACAATGGTGCCGGCCTCGATGTTTTTAAAAAACGCGCGAACAATGCTGAAAATATCAATCCCTTTGTGTTTGTAGAATCGCGCATCTTCGGCGGCGATAAAAGCCTCTTTGAGCATCGGTGACATTTGATCCAGGGGGACTACGATTCGGCGTTCCCGGTAAAATTCAGCAATTTTCCTGCCGTCATCCGAATAGGCCGTCGTGATCACCGAGGGGCGATAGTCCGAAAGAGAAGATATTTTCGGAAGATCTTCGCTCAAATGGAAATAGACAACAACTGCCGTAATCGCTCCGGCCACCAAGCAGACCAGCAGGAACCACAGGATCAGCTTCGTTAGTCTCCGGAAAAACCCCACAGGTGCTTTCCGGGCCCTGTTTTTAATAATATCGGATCGTTTCTTCTGTTTTGCCATATTTTCTCGTCATCCAGATGGATTTTCACCCCAATCGTGGCCCGAGGGTAGCAAAGTTGCTGACATAACGCAATAATCGGTCGAATGTTTTGGTACCGGATGGCCGCTTGCCAAAAAACAATTGACATCTTGAATCCCATTGATTAATTTTACGAGTTTTTAATGGCTGTTATTTGATCTATTAAGGATTAGGATGATGATATCCCTGAATTTTAAAAAAATGGGTGGACTGTTGCCGGCCATTGTCCAGGACATTCAAACCGGGGAAGTGCTCATGCTGGCATTCATGAATGAGGCGGCTTGGGAAAAAACCCTAACCTGCGGTAAGGCGACCTTCTACAGCAGAACCCGCGATACGCTCTGGACCAAGGGGAGCACATCCGGCCATGTGCAACAGGTCAAAGAGATCCGTATCGACTGTGATGATGATACGGTGTTGTTGAAAGTCGAACAGATCGGCGGGGCGGCCTGTCATACCGGTCACCGCAGTTGCTTTCACAAAAAATTGGAAAGCGACAACACCGTGTCCGTGACGGATGAGATTGTTTTTGATCCCAAGGAGGTATATAAAAAATGACCGAGAAGCTGAAACTGGGGATTCCCAAGGGAAGCCTTCAGAATGCGACCATTGATCTGTTTCGGCGTTCCGGATGGAAAATCAATGTGAACGGCCGAAGTTATTTTCCGGAAATCAACGATGACACCATCGAGTGTGCCATTTGCCGGGCCCAGGAAATGTCCACGTATGTGCAAACCGGCACCCTGGAAGCCGGTCTGACCGGACTCGACTGGATTGCCGAAAACGAATCGGATGTCCATGTGGTGTGCGATCTGGTTTATTCAAAGGTCAGTGCTCGGCCGGCTCGCTGGATACTGGCAGTGCCGTTTGATTCGCCTGTCCGGAAATTGGAAGATCTGAAAGGGAAAAAAATCGCAACCGAGCTGGTCGGGTTCACCAAACGGTATTTTGCCGAACGAAATATCGATGTGGCCGTGGAATTTTCCTGGGGCGCCACCGAGGCCAAGGTGGTTTCCGGCCTGGCAGACGCCATCGTTGAGGTGACCGAGACCGGCAGCACCATAAAGGCCCACGGGCTTCGCATCATACACGAATTGATGCAAACTAATACCCAGCTGATCGCCAATCACAATGCTTGGAAAAATCCACAAAAACGGGGAAAGATCGAGCAAATTGCATTGCTGCTCAAAGGGGCGCTTCTGGGTGAAAAACTGGTGGGTTTGAAGTTGAACGTCTCCAAAGAAAACCTGGAGCAGGTGGTGGGCCTTTTGCCGAGCTTGCATGCACCCACCATATCCAATTTGTATCAGAGCGACTGGTTTGCCGTGGAGACCATGGTGGACGCCGGTGTGGTGCGGGATCTGATTCCTGAGCTTTTAAAAAACGGCGGCCAGGGGATCATCGAATATCCGCTCAATAAAGTCGTGTAATACGGACCCGACGGATTATATAAGGATTGGGGACTCATTAAAATGACTCAACTGAAAATAGCCGGACGCGCACAAGAGATGCCCTCTTTTATGGTGATGGATATCCTGGAAAAGGCGCAGGATATGGAACGGGCGGGAAGCACCGTCATTCACCTGGAGGTGGGGGAGCCGGATTTCGACACACCGACATGTGTTAACGAGGCCATTTG
>JAFDDL010000430.1 GCA_019310865.1 Deltaproteobacteria bacterium
TCATTGGGCTTTTGCCAGCCCGGTCAGGGCGGTGGCCATGCCGAAAGTGGCGCCACCACATTAGGTGGCAAGCAGCCCATTAACACCTCCGGTGGGTTAGAGTCCAAGGGGCATCCCATCGGTGCCTCAGGTCTGGGCCAGATTCATGAACTGGTCACCCAGCTTCGCCACGAAGCGGGCAACCGACAGGTCGACGGATGCCGCCTGGCCCTGGCCGAAAATGGCGGCGGCAACATCGGGTTCGAAGAGGCAGCCATGTGCATCCATATTCTGGAGCGGTGTTAATCGTCTCAGAATTATTTCCCTTGACATAGCGTACGTAATAACGTACCTTTTTGTATGGTTATAACATCATGTCGAGGTGCACCATGCCAACGATAACAGCCACCGAAGCGCGTGCAAAGCTTTACCGCTTAATAGATGAAACAAAAAATTCGCATCAACCGATTATAATTACGGCTAAACGCGGCAATGCAGTGCTTGTATCGGAAGCGGATTGGCAGGCATTGCAGGAAACGCTTTACTTGTTGTCCATTCCAGGTATGAGAGAGTCGATCAGGGACGGCCTATCCACGCCTGTTGATGAATGCGAACAGGATGTTGACTGGTAATGTGGAAAATCGTCTACACGAAACAGGTCTTGAAGGATGCGAAAAAATTGTCTGCTTCCGAATTACGGGAAAAGGCTGAAAAGATATTGAAAATTCTACGCGTCAATCCCTACCAGACGCCACCGCCATTCGAAAAATTAATAGGTGACTTAGCTGGTGCACATTCTCGCCGAATAAATATTCAGCACCGAATCGTATATCAAGTTATTGATGATGAAAAGATTGTTAAGGTTATTCGCTTGTGGACCCATTATGAGTGAATTGGAAAGGATCCAGAAGCGATAACCTGATTGCTATCAATTAATATACCGCAGAGAAAAACTTCGGCATGGGTCTGACGATGACCTTCTTGTCGATAATAAAATGCTCCTTGGCGACGAAGGTCTGGCTGATGGTTTTATCCACGAACAAGTCAATGTCATCCATTGACATCGCATCGATTTCTGCCGCTTCGGCCGCCTCTTCTTCGGATAATTCCTTTTGGGGCGCTTTCGTATCGATCCAGGCTTCCGCATGGCCGATAAAATTGGGATCCACTTCATAACCGCGCTCAGCCACCACCTGATTGACAAAGGTAGAATCGATTGCATGGGCTTGTATATACCTTGACAATGGAGAAAATCGGGCTTCCTGGCGTGCGTGCGCGCCATGACAGGCATTCCAGTGAAGCTGCGCCTGAGCCCGTGTCAACTGCGGCCGGCAGCGCGCGCAATAATAGACTTTTATATAATCGCTTTCCGGTGTCGCCCGGATGTCCTCCTTGGGGTAAGTCTGTGCAATATCCACCACCATCATCATACTGGATCGGTCGGTATCGATATATCGATCTTCACTGTCATAAACGGTTTTCATCGCCGCCTGGACTTCCGGGTTCTCGCTGCCACGCTTTAATGCTTCGATATCGTTAAAAATCCAGTGATCCACAAAATCATACAATTCGGCTTTGGTCTGGTATGCTTCCATTCTGGACTGACCGATGGGATCATCAGGCAGCACTTCACTCTTGATAAAACAGCGAACCCCCAGCTTTTCCAGATATCCCTTTTGAAGCTCAGCATGCTCACCCAACCAATATGCGTTGAAGTCTTGAGCGGATATGTCGGCTTTCTTTCGTATGTAGAAACTGATTTTAAACATTACTGACCTCTCTCGATAAGTTAGTCCTTTATAATTCCATCTATCATTTTTTTTAGACCATAATCCTCAAGAACTTTTTCGGGCAATTCCGGGTTGCGGAATGCAAGCAACGGATCAAATCGGGCGCGCAGCGTCGTTTCGCTATAATCGTGCGGAAAGACATAAAACTGGTTTTTCTCCATGGCGGCTACCGCCTTGTCGGCAACATCTTCGGGTTTCATTCCCTCTTTGACGCCCTCGCGAAACATGGAAAGCAATCCAGAGAATTTATTGGTGTCCTTGTCGAAAGCATCGGAGTTTAGGATTTGGGTGCGGACAAATCCCGGGCATACCAAGGACACACCGATATTTGAGCCGATCAATTTTAATTCATGGTACAGCGACTCGATCATGGCCACCACGCCAAACTTGGCGACAATGTAGGGCGAGACAAACGGATCGACGGTGTGCCCGCCCATGGAGGCCACGGTCATGATGTGTGCTTCGGTGTCCTGCTCGAGCATAATGGGCACAAAATTTCGAAGCCCATTGAGCACGCCCCAGAGATTGATATCGATATTTCGCTGCCAATCTTCCCGGGAACACTTCCATACAAGGCCGGGTTTGGCAAATACACCGGCGTTGTTGCACAGCAGATGTACTTCACCGAATTTGGCCAGGGTCGCCTGGGAAAGGGACTGAATTTCCGCTTCTTTGCTGACATCTACCTGGACAGATAATGTCTCTGCTCCCAGGCCCTGGATTTTCTTTTCGGCTATTTTCAGATTTTCTGCATTGATGTCGGACAAAACAATTTTCATGCCTTCATTGGCAAGTCTTTTGGCCAGACAAAATCCGATACCATCGGCGGCACCTGTAATGACAGCGACTTTGGATTTCAGATCTTTCATTTTGATATGATATTCCTTAATTTATTTTCCATTTAACGAATTGTTATCATATCAAAATGTTGCAAGAGGTGTACCACCATCGGAAATATGGTTTAACCTATTGTAAATTTTATATTTTTATAAATTATGGATATCTTAAAACAATAGCGGAAGGCTTTAATTCGTCATTGTTGTGGTGAAATATAGTCAGAAGTTAGAATAGGATCGACTTGTGGTAATTGAAAACAAGGGGTTTATTAATGTCCAAAACATATGATAGAGAGTTCAATTCATAAACGCCTTATTTAAGTGTGAAGGTGTTTATTTTTTCGAAGAAAACCAATTCAGTTTTTATTACGAGGAAAGAGTATGACATTCGATTTTGACACGGTTGTCAATCGACGAAACTCCAATTCCATGAAGTGGGATCTCGGAGCCCATTTGTTCGGCGAGCAGGATATTCTGCCCATGTGGGTGGCGGACATGGATTTTAGCACAGCCCCCTGCGTGATCGAGGCAGTCCAAAAGCAGGCCGAATCGGGTATATTTGGTTATACCCTTCGGCCTGAGGCTTATGGCGAGGCGGTCATCGGCTGGCTCAAGCGTCGCCATGGCTGGGAGGTCAACCCGGAATGGCTCACTTACAGCCCCGGCGTACTCACCGCCTTGGACCTGATCATCCAGGCCTTCAGCCAACCCGGAGACGGGGTCATCGTTCAACCCCCGGTTTACTATCCGTTTTTCAGCTGCATTGAAAACAACGACCGGCGAATCGTTTACAATCCGCTGAAGTTCACCGAAAACCAGTATCTCATGGATCCCGAGAACCTCAGGTCCATACCGGCCTCTGCGGCATCCATCATGATTCTTTCCAGCCCGCATAACCCGGTGGGGCGGGTCTGGCGGGAAGAAGAGCTGAGATCGGTGGGTGAGTACTGCGTAAACAATAATGTGATCCTTGTCTCTGACGAGGTTCATTCGGATCTGGTGTATTCGGGCCATCGGCATGTGCCCGTTGCATCCTGCTCGGAAGAAATTGCCCGCCGGACCATCACCTGTATTGCCCCCAGTAAGACCTTTAACCTGGCGGGACTCAAAACATCCGTATTGGTTATTCCCGACCCGGAAATTCGCAAGCGATACCAGGACATGCTGCGGAACCTATCCATGGAGTCGGATAACACCTTTGGAATGGTTGCACTCATGGCGGCCTATGAAAAAGGAGATGCCTGGCTGAATGCACTTTTGAGTTATCTTGAAGCCAATTTGGATTTTACTATTCAATACTTAGAAGAAAAGATACCAAAGATTCGGGCGCTTCGATCCGAGGCCACCTACCTCGTGTGGCTCGATTGCCGAGGGCTGGGCCTGGCGGGCGATGAACTGAAAAATTTCATACATGAAAAAGCGGGCCTCTGGCTTAACGACGGCCCCGTGTTCGGCCCCGGCGGTGAAGGCTTTCAGCGGATGAACATCGCCTGTCCGCGGGAGACGCTGAGCCAAGGGCTTGGGAGGCTGGAAACCGC